>NZ_LWFT01000531.1:0-2522 GCF_001635105.1 Oleiphilus sp. HI0079 | reverse complement strand
CGGCGTATTTTGCAGCACTCGTAGACCTAAATCTACCCGACGCACCAGACGGAGAGGTGGTAGACGAGTGCATATCCCAAAGTCTGCCAACCATTGTTCTTACTGGGAATTTTGACGAAACAAAGCGCCAAGAGATTTTTAAAAAACGCGTGGTTGACTACATCGTCAAAGAAAGCCGTTTCTCCTATGAGTACGCCATCAAGCTGCTGAATCGATTGCATCGCAACAAAGAGATCAAAATACTTGTTGCTGACGACTCGAGTACCTCTCGCAAACACATTTGCAACCTTCTACAGAGCCAACTCTATGATGTCGCTCAGGCCGATGACGGCGATACGGCCCTGCAAATGCTTGAGCAAGACACCGAGATACAAATACTCATTACCGATTACAACATGCCCCGAATGAATGGCTTTGATCTGGTCAGACAAATTCGCAAACAAGTTGATAAGAACGACTTAGTCATCATCGGGCTTTCTGCGGACGGAGATAACTCGCTCTCCGCAAAATTCATCAAAAACGGTGCGAACGACTTTTTGAAAAAGCCGTTCAGCCATGAAGAGTTTCATTGCCGAGTCATGCACAACATCGAGAACATGGAGTTCTCCAAAACCATGCACCATATGGCCATGCATGACTACTCAAGTGGCCTACCAAATAAGCGCGCATTCAATGAGCAAGCAGGGGCTCTCCTCAAGCAAGCCGACAAGCAAGGCCGCGAAGCATTTATCGCCATCATGTCGATAGATCAATTAGATGAGCTGCAAGATCGCTTCGGAATTGAAACGGCGGACCTAGTCGTGAACGAGCTACGCGAACTATTCAACAATGCACTCTCACGCTTCGTTTACGCGAGGCTCAATGACGGCGACCTAGGTATCGCCATGACAGGCATTACCGCCGAACAAGCCGAGCGCTTTTTAAATAGCTTAATTGAACGAGTGGAAGATCAGATTTTAATGATTAACGATCAGACCGTTCAGGTCACTGTCTCGGCCGGTCTGGTCAAAGCAGCATCAGGCAACCTGCTTGTCGGCAGTCGCGAGGCAGACAACTTAGCGTTCAGCGCCAAACAAAATGGTGGCAACCAGCTAGCGATGTAAGACAAGCAAACCGTAGCCAGAGCAACTCTCTCTGCTATGGCTACGGTTTAGATCTAGGTTTAGGTTTAGGTTTAGGCAAATACCACGGTCTTGTTTTCGTGAATAATCACACGCCCCTCAATGTGCATGCGCACACCTCTCGCTAGAACAGATTTTTCAGCATCCTTACCTAAGCGCACCATATCTTCGATCGTATCACTGTGGTTAATGCGAATAACATCCTGGTCAATAATCGGCCCTTCATCGAGATCCTGCGTTACATAATGGCATGTCGCACCAATCAATTTCACACCTCGGTCATAAGCCTGATGATACGGCTTTGCCCCTGCAAAGCTTGGCAAAAAGCTGTGGTGGATATTGATCACGCGCCCAGAATAACGCGAGCACAAATCGGGCGGTAAAATTTGCATATAACGCGCAAGCACAATCAAATCAGTCTCGTAAGAATCGACGAGATCCTCAACTTCTTTGAACGCTTGCGGCTTATTGTCTTTTGTTACCGGCACATAGTGGTAAGGAATATCATGCCACTCAACCATGCGGCGCAGATCTTCGTGATTTGCAATCACGGCGACGATCTCTACGTTCAGCTCATCGCTGTGCCAGCGATGCAATAAATCAGCAAGACAATGCGACTCCTTGGACGCCATCAACACTACTTTCGGCTTAACATGAGAGTCTGTCACCGACCATTTCATCGAGTATTCATTAGCAATAGGCGCAAATGCAGCTTTGAAACTCTCAAGATCGAATGGCAAAGAGCTCGCCTTGATCTCATTACGCATAAAGAACCAGCCATTTTTTTGATCTGCATGATAACTGGCCTCTGTAATCCAGCCATTGTATGTCGCCAAAAAATTACTAACCTTTGCCACAATACCGGTACGATCGGGGCATGACACAACCAAGCGATAGGTTCTTTCCATTATTACTACTCGACCTTTTTAATTCTGGGGATCTCCCCAACAAAGCGGGGCCAACCCCGTTTATCATTATTATTTACAGACCAGCCACTCAATCGCCAATTCAGAGCTTAACCAGCTCAGAGCTGCGAGCCGCACAAATAAAGTCATTTCGGTGCATTCCACCAATTTTATGACTCCACCAAGTGACTGCCAGCGAACCCCACTCAATCACTAAGCGCGGGTGATGATCGACCTGATCGGCATATTCTCCAACCCGTTGCGCGGCGGCCAACGCCTGCTCAAAATCACCAAACTTAAAAACGCGATGCAAACGCTGCTGAGACGCTTCGTTGATTACCTCCCAACCATCTACTTCTGGCATCAGCTCAGAGATTTCTGTTTCGCTCAACAAAGGCGCATCGGCACGACACGCCTCACATTGCTCCTGACTTAGCATATTACTACCTCTTCTCGCGGCAGCATGACGCTCGCCGAATGTTGCCGCCCAATACGA
>NZ_LWFT01000530.1:0-16895 GCF_001635105.1 Oleiphilus sp. HI0079 | reverse complement strand
TTTTCCTGAAGATGGCTCGAAAGTGATTACTTATCCAGTGGGTATCGGCGCAGAAGAATCGCCGTCTCCGGTTATAAATACGCGGGTTAAGCTAAAAATTGAGCAGCCTAACTGGTATCCGCCTGAATCTGTTCGCGAGGAGTACTTCGAAGAGCATGGAAAGAAAATGGATTGGGTTGTGTATCCCGGTCCAGAAAACCCTTTAGGGCCTTTTGCCATTCAATTAGATCTTCCTGAGTATTTTATTCACGGGACAAACAAGCCTTTTGGTATTGGCACTAAAGTGAGCCGCGGATGTATTCGTATGGACAATCAAGATTTGGCTAAGTTTGTCTGGGAGGTTCCAAAGTATACGCCTGTTCACTTTGTCAAAGAGGCGGTAAAAGTGGGGTTGGCAGGTGAGGAGCTCTTCGTTGAGTTGCATTTCGATGATGAGGCGCATGCAGACTCGGATGTCATTATTGATCAGGTTCTTAAGAATGTTGGCCGCTTGGAAAAAAAGCACGGGTTTATGAAAATCGATTTTCTGGCGCTTAAGCAGGCGATCCGGCATCCATCTGGCGTGCCACAAAAAATAGGCACAAAAAAAGCTGATCTTACTCAGATCAGCTTCGCAGCATCAAATCAGTAAATAAAGCGCTTCGGCCTTATTTGCTGCTTGCTTTTTGAAGCATACGTTCTGCTTTTTCTGCTGTTTCTTCCGCTTTTGCCATTGCTGCTTTAGCGGCCTGAAGAGCCTCTTCCGCTTTTGCCATTGCTGCATCCGCTTTTGCGCCGGCACTAGATGCTTCTTGTGCAGCAGCATCGGCAGATGTTTTCGCTGCGGCGGCGGCTGTTTGTGCTTCTGTCGCGCTGGCAGTAGCGCTATCTAGGCTTGATTGGTCTTCTTTAGACAGGCTTGCACATCCTGTTGCTAAAACAACGCTGCTGGCTACAGCAAGCATGCTGAGTTTCTTTAACATGGTTCTCTCCAAGTTTTTAGTTTGAGTTCAGTCGTATTGTATTTGTCTATTCGACTAAATACTCAGTTTAGTCAATTATTTATGGAATAGAAGCCTCAAAAGACTTTAAGTTCATTTAAACCGCGTTTCCGCAAGGCTCCCTGTAAAGATTTGTTGAAAACATATCCGCTTAAGTTCGCGAGGGTTCGCAGACTTTTGCGTTATACTTACTGTGATCAAATACACGCCACAAACTTGGATAGCAGCATGAATGATGAAGTGAACTTTAAGAATAACCCTCTACATGGTTTAGGGTTGAAAAGTTTGTTGGAGGAGGTGGTAGAGCACTATGGCTTTGAGATTCTGTATGCGTATCTCAATATCAATTGCTTTAAGATCAATCCAAGCATTGCCTCGAGCGTAAAGTTTTTGAAAAAAACAGATTGGGCGCGTGAAAAACTGGAAGGATTTTATCTGTATCAATTTAAAAACCTTCCTCGGCCTTCATCAGAGCAATATCACATCCCACCGCGAGATCGCATTATTCCTGACGGGCAAGTGCCCGGAGAGCCAGCGGAGTTAAGTATTGAGGATGCGGCTCGGCTGCAAGAAAAGCGCGCCAAAAAAGCCGCGGAGTTTGGCAAGAGCGGATCTCGACAGGGGCGTTCTAGCGGCCCTTATGGCGGTGGGGGCAGTTCGAGTAAACGATACGAATCTGACCGACCTGGACGAAAAGATAAAGCCTCCGGTTCTTCCACTCATTCTTCATCTGATTCTTCAACGAGTTCCCCAAATAGTGCCGGTGGTGATCCATGGGCCGCCTGGAGAGAGAAGTAATCATTGTCTTTTTGTTTTTAATCCCACTGGCATGATAAGGAAAAGTGATGCTCAAACTAATTGAAAAAATATCATTTCTTCAGGGGCTGATAGCGCTTTGTGTTCTCTGGAGCTTGATTATTTTTATCATTGAGTCCGACGGCTCTTTCGAGACCGTAGAGGTGCCTGACTTTAAGAGTATGGAGTCGGTATCGGCAAAGAAGCAGGCGTTCTTTACGTATTTTGGAGCACTCGCTGAAGAGGAAAATCAGCGTATTTTATCGATTCGCGAGAAAATACAGTCAGGTGTGAAACAAAGCACCTTGGAGAAATTAGCTAAGAAGTATCGTTTAGATATTAATGATCCAGCGAGTGAAAAGGATGTCGCGGATCTACTGAGTCGCGTTGATGTTGTGCCGAGCTCCTTGGTCTTGGCGCAGGCAGCGATTGAGTCTGCTTGGGGAACGTCACGCTTCGCGACCGAGGGCTACAACTTTTTTGGCCAATGGTGCTTTAGTAAAGGTTGCGGAATGGTTCCATCAAGTCGAAACGAGGGTGCGAACCATGAAGTGCGAACTTTTGATTCGCCGAAAGAGTCTGTGCAAGCGTATTTCCTCAACATTAACAGCCATCCGTCTTACGACATGGTGCGACAACTCCGCCTCGATGCGCGCAATGAGAGTAAGCCTGTTCATGGGTGTGTGCTCGCGGCTGGTTTAGGAAGTTATTCGGAACGCGGGCAACACTATATTGATGAGATTCGTCTGATGATTCGGGTTAACGATCTATCGCCGCACGGTAAAGGTCCATGCGCGGCAGCGCCTAAGGTTGTTGAAGAAGCAGAAGATCAGGGGAGCGACACTGCCGGATTAGCGGATAGCTCTGTGAAAAATGACGATGCTGAGCAAGATCAACAAGATCAGAGTAAGGCCTCTGGAGATGCTGCCAAGCAGTAACTCGATGGTATTAGGCGACGAAGCACAGGCCGGTCGCGAAGTGCAGAGCGCTAGTGCTCTGCGTACTAAGAGCCATCGGGCTTTGGTTTGATCCAAGCGTGGGAGAACCAGTAAAACCGCCCCAGCTCTTCCGATGGTGCTGTACAGTTAATACGTGAACGCCCGACGGGTAAGACGGGAAACGCTTCAATCACGATGGATTCGCGGGTTTGTTTGAGCTTTAAGGGCTGGCCTTCGAAAAAGCAGGTAATACCAGCGTATTGTTTCGTAAACTGAATGCTTAGTCCTTCTGCGAGTGCATCGCCCGTTACGATTTTCAAATCAGGCGCTAACTTTTTGGCGGCCATGGGTAGACTGGCTACTTTGGTTTTAAATTGGCTCATCGCTCCAAATACATTGGTCATCGGGAAGCGCGGAAGGGCGGTCATGTCCAGGTCTTGTCCAACAGCGCCCGACTGTTGTCCAAATGCCGTATAGCCCAATTCCTTTAGTAAGGCTTGAACTTCAGCTGTATATTCTCCATAAGGGTAGGCGAATAACTTTTCTGTTTTGCCCAGATTTTTCTCGATTAAACGCTCTGGCCTTGTTATCTCCTCGCGCACACGCTGCAGCCACGTCGCTGTATTTTCTTCGGCTAGCTGACGCACTAAATGCGCATGGCTATGCGTATGGTTAGCGATTGTTGCGCCGTTCTTTGACATTTCTTTTAGCTCAGCCCAGGTGATAAACGAGCTTAGTTTTTGCTCCACGGGCTGAGTAGCAACGAAAATAGTGAATGGCCAGCCGCGATCGCGAAGCATTGGGTATGCAGACTGGTAAATCGATCGATAGGCATCGTCAAAGGTAATCGAAACCACCTTGTCTGGAAGAGGCTTTGATGCTTTGAGATGCTCGACTACATCAGGCAGCGACCAGACCTCAAAACCATTCTCCTCGATATATTCGAGGTGCTTTTCAAATAGCTCTGGGCTGATACTTGTGCTGGGCGGTGACTTATCGTCCACATGGTGGTATTGAAGCACAACCGCTGCTTCTAAGTTCGGACTGGTTAGACACGCGAGCGCACAAGCGAACCGTATGAAGCATATCGTGGCGTTTGAGACGAAATTTCGATGAGTCAGTTTCATTGGGCTAGCTTAAATGAGCTGCAGGCAATTTTCGATATCGATTTTAAGAATTACGCGGTAACACGCGCGTTACGTAATTTTGGCTCTCGACGAACTAAACAGTTCTGGTAAGGTTAGGTCATCCAAGGACTTTTTTAGATCAAGTAGATATTTGAATTCGCTACCTCTTGTTTATCACCCTAATTACTCGTGTGCCTTCCCCGAGAACCATCGCTTCGTGATGTCGAAGTTCGTGCGTCTTTATGACTACTGTTGCGATCAAGGTTTCGTTAGTGATCGTAATCTGTTTACTCCGGGCGTTGTTTCAAAAGAGGTGATGGCTCGTGTGCATGATAAGGATTACTTGGATATGATCTGTGATCAGCAGCTTGACCCAAGGGCTTGGCGTCGCATTGGTTTGCCATGGAGTCAGGGGCTTGTTGATCGAACGTTTACCGCACCAAACGGAACGCTCTTGGCGGCGCGACTCGCTCTAAAGTACGGAATGGCAAGCCATCTCGCAGGAGGGACACACCATGCGCACCATGATTTTGGTTCAGGGTTTTGCTTGTTAAATGATCTTGCGTTTACTGCAAAAACGCTGATCGAATGTGAGGAGGTGAACAGCGTTCTGGTGTTTGACTTAGACGTTCACCAGGGTGACGGAACAGCGGCGATGCTGAGTAATGAACCGCACGCATTTACTTGCTCTATCCACTGCGAAAAGAACTTTCCGTTTCGCAAGAGCGATAGTGATCTCGATATTGGTCTAGAAAAGCATACGTCCGATCATGACTATCTGGAAATCGTCGAGAGCACTCTCCAAAGCTTACTAGATCAACAAGCGCCGGATATCGTGCTTTATGATGCTGGCGTTGATGTCTGGGTGGATGACGGGCTCGGACACCTCGATATCAGTTCGTCTGGTATTAGGCAGCGCGATGAGCTGGTTCTAAAGGCGTGTCTAAGTCGGGGTATACCTGTGGCCACTGTGATTGGTGGTGGGTACGATAAAGATCATGCACGACTAGCTCGGCGCCATGCCGTAGTAATTGAAACAGCGGCCGAGCTATTTTCTTCACATCTCTTGTAAGGTTTGCATCTTAGACTTTCGCCTTTAGGTTCTAGCTTTTTAAAGACTAGGGCGTTAATGTTTTGTTCTATTTAAAAGATGTTGGTGCACGAACAATGCTAAACGGATTTATCAAGTTTCTAAAACTGCTCAATGCAAATGAAAACCCAGCGCAACTGGCAGGTGCGATCGTACTCTCTATGATCATGGCGCTGACGCCGTTTTGGAGCCTACATAATCTGCTGGTGGTTTTGATGCTGTGTGTTTTGAGGATCAACTTATTTACGTTTTTTGCAAGCTTTCCCGTTTGGTCGGGTATCGCTTGGCTACTTGACCCTTACTCAGCGTCTATCGGCGAAGGGCTTTTGCTCAATGATTCTTTACAAGCGTTATGGGCGAGTATGTACCAAAGTGACCTTTGGCGCCTGGCGCACTTTAATAACACCCTGACTATCGGTAGCTTGCTGCTCGCTAGTGTACTTGCGGTTCCTGTGTATATCGTTAGTGTTTGGTTAATCAAACGCTACCGCGACACCGTTGTGGCTTGGGTGAATCGCTTGCACATTGTAAAGGCGTTAAAGGCTTCGAGCTGGTTCCAGAAGCTTTCATCGGCGTATTCAGTGGCAGAGGTAGCACGATGAATCAGACTAAACAAAAGAGCATGATCCGACCTGTTGGTATTGTCGCCTTTGCGCTGATTACAGCGCTGCTCGTGCTCTGTTTTTATTGGGCAGCACCGTGGCTCATTAAGCAGGGAATAGAGCGCACAGGAACTCAGATTAATGGCGCGCGCGTTGACGTTGCGAATGTTGATCTATCGCTCTCTCCGGCAGGTATTTACATCTTTGGCTTACAAGTTACCGATGCGAAGCAGCCTATGCAGAATATGCTAGAACTGGAGCAAGCTTACGCAGAGCTTAATTTGTTTGAGCTTTGGGGCGGTAAGATCATCATTGAAGATCTAAACATTCAGTCGCTGCGCTTCGGCACTGAACGCACAGAGTCGGGCGCTGTGTCTGACTCTAGCCTAGCGAACGACAAGGCTTCAGGCGAAGAAAGCGATGCAGCCCCGCCTTCTGTTTCTGAATCCTTCGCCAGTCTTGGTGGCGAATTGCCGGATGCGGAGTCTATTTTAGAGCGGCATCCGCTCAAAACGACGAGCTTAGCAACGCAGTTAGATGCCACCTTCGCGGAGCAGAAAAACAAATGGCAAGCGACCGCTCAAGCGCTGCCTGACGAAACTCGTCTTGAATATTACGAACAAGAATTTAAGAAGCTGACGAGTGGCGACATCGACTCGCTAGAGGCATTTAACGCACGTAAAACTAAATTTGATGCCTTAAAGCGTGAGTTAGAAAAAGATCAGGCCTTATTGCTCCAGGCGAAAAAGGATCTTCAGCAAAGCCAAGATTTGGTACAGAAGAATTATCAAGCGCTCAAGCGCGCGCCGCAGGAAGACTTCAAGGCACTAAAAGCACAATATAGCCTTGATGCGGACGGTGGGCTTAATCTTACTGGCTTACTCTTTGGGTCGCAGTTTCAGTCTTATGTTGAAGATGCTATGTATTGGTATAACCGTCTTGCGCCGCTTATGGCCAATACAGACGGCTCTTCTGAAGACGTAACAGCAGAGGCTCATCAAGACCTTATTGCCCCTGAACGCGGGACCGGACGATTTATTCATTTTGGTGCAAAGGCGAAAACGCCTGATTTCCTGATTCAAAAAGCGCAAGCCAGCGCTGTGCTTTCGCAGGGTGAGCTTATGTTGTTGGGGCAAGATATCACGCATCAGCAGTATCTTACGGGCAAGCCGAGTGTTGTTAGCGCCAAGGCGACCGAATTAAACGATACCGATGCACTGGATATTTTGTTGACCATTGATCACCGAACGGAACAGGCCACCGATACACTCGCTATCGATATCAAAGGCCAGAGTTTGGAAGACCTGAATCTCAGCCAGAGCGAGAATCTCGCCGTCAGCGTTGCCGCTGCGAAATTGGATCTCAACGCCGATGTTCTGCTTGAAAATCAAAACCTAAGCGGTTCTGTGGGCAGTCGCTTTAACAGCGCAACGCTTGTCGGTGATGGTGAGTCGCAGGTTGCTAAAGAGCTTGCAAGTGCGCTTGCCAATGTTGAAGGCTTTTATCTGAACAGCCAGTTATCTGGAACCTTATCTCGGCCAGAGTTTGCATTTGAATCTGATCTCGACAAAGTGTTAAAAGACGCGATCGCGGGAAGATTTAAAGAAAAACAAAAAGAATGGGAGGGCAAGCTGAAGGCAAAGCTTGATAGCAAGCTAAGTAATTATTTGGCAGAGAATAAAGAGGTCACTAACTACTTTGGCGATCAAAGTGCCTTGCTGGACGGCGAGCTTGATTCGGTGGCGTCTCTATTAGATACGCAGCTTGATTCTTACGTTGATGCGCAGGCCGATGAGGCCAAAGACAAAGCGAGCAATGCGCTTAAAGACAAACTTAAAGGCCTGTTTTAGATATTCGCACGGTGAGTTTAATCGGCTGTGATGGTTTTGGGCTTTCAGGCTTTCAAGGCCGGGTGCGCAGGGGTTAATACGCTCTTGTGTAAAATATTATTTGCTCTAATCTAGACTGACTTCCTAAAAATTTAGTTCACCATCGGTTTTTTATGAAAAGCACGTTTTGTATTGCTGTGATTGGCGCTTCTAAGGAGCAGTTCACCCAACTGTCTGCGTCTTTTGAAGTTGTAGAGTCTGAAGTACAAGTAAGAGCGCTTGATCGCTTTGATGAGTCTGATAGTGAGCAATTTAATGCGTTTGTCATCGTTGGCGATCTATCAAAAGACAGCATGGCGGTATCGGCTCCAGAGACGGTTAATGTTATTCGCGAGTCGGAACATGGACTTAAGCCCATCGTCACGCTTGGGTTCGAACACCCGTTGAGCGATGCATTAATCTCTAGCTTCGACGAAACGCAACTAGAGAGGCTCATTCCGTTGTTCTATCACTACACTCAGCGAAATGAGATTCTTTCTTTGAATGCGCATGCAAATTTGATCGAACGCTTGATTCGTTATTTGTGGTTGGTTCCCGAAAGGAAGATTGCGGCGGTTAAAAATATGGGTTTGGTCGAAGCCTATCATTATCCTTTGTTAGACCTGTGGAGCCCGTCTTCGACACCCTCTCAACAGTTGGCTTGGTTAAATAAACAGGAAGATGCCCAATGGCTATCGCAGGATGCGAATATTGCGCGCACTAGAAACTGCCCCGGATGTCAGTCGGCTTTATTGAATTTTGTTGACTGCTGTCCGTCATGTCATTCCATTGATATACACACAGAGCGGGCGATTCATTGTTTTACATGTGGGCATGTTGCTGCGGAGCAGGAATTTCAGTTTCATGAGCGTTTGAGTTGCAAGAACTGCCACACGCAATTGCGGCATATCGGGACGGACTATGATCGTCCTATTGAGAATATGCGCTGCAGGAGCTGCGATGCGATGAGCATTGATGGTCAAGTGAAGGTCTTTTGTTTGAGTTGTGATCATGAATATGAGCAACATAGCTTGGTCACCAATAATTACTTTTCTTTTGCTCTAGGTGATCGTGGTGCAGAAAAAGCCCAGTATGGAACGGTAACGCAGAAACTCGCCGAGAGTTTGGATGCGCCGCTCGACTTGGAGCGCTTTGCATGGCAAACAGCTTGGCTGATAGAGCCCACTAATGCCTTGTCGCAAGCTCATGATAAAAATAGTGTTAGCAAACACTATTGCCTCAAGTTTACAGTGGCCGGTGACGCTCATTTTGTTCGTGGTAACTCTGAACCTGCTTTGCTCGATTTTTATAATGAATTTTTGACACGACTTGCTTCGCATCTCAATACGAGTGTCGTGCGCTGCAATGTGGATGATACGCTTTGGCTTTTCTTGCTGCCTAACTACGATGAAGCTGACGTCGAAAAACTAAAAAATACGATTGAAAGCATCTCTCAGGATGCGCTAGATAGTCCTATTGAAATACTCGCGACGTTTTATGAGTTGTCTGATAAGGGCGGGCTTGCAGAAACACGTACCTGGCTGAGCAGTATTGCAGAACAAGAACTTGTAAGCACTGTTGAAACAAAAGGCTAGGAACTGGCAATGGTAGATAGTTTAAGTATTTACTACTCTATTCAAAGTGCTCTTCACGCGCTTATTGAGGATCCGTCTGCCGCTGCTTATGTGCTGCCACTTATTTTCTTGCTTGAGGCGCCGATTAGTATTCTAACCATAACCGGTATGGTTCGCTGGTATCGATGCTACAAAAAACGCAAACCCTTATGCATTCAACCTAAAGTATCCTGCATTATTACCTGCTATGGAGAGGGTGATGACATCATTAAGACGGTGGTGAGTTTGTGTGAGCAGAATTACAAAGGCATTATTGAAATTATCCCCGTCGTAGATGGCGCGATCCAGAATCAGGATACCTACGAGGCCGCACGTAAATGCGAAGAACTCGTTAAATACTATCCAAATCGAACATTGAAAATCATTCCGAAATGGCAGCGTGGCGGCAGGGTTTCTACTTTAAACTCAGGTCTTGCTTTCGCGAGTGGTGAGATCGTGATGAACGCCGACGGCGATACTTCTTTCGACAATACGATGATTGTCGAGGTGCTGCGTGAATTTGAGGATGAGAACGTGCCCGCAGCGGGAGGTTCCTTACGTGTTCGCAATTATACCGACGGTCTCGCAACGCAAATGCAGAATTTGGAGTATATGATCTCGATTCAGGGCAATAAAACAGGCTTGGCGAATTGGAATCTGATTAATAATATCTCTGGCGCGTTTGGCATTTTTCGGCGCGATTTTTTGAAGCAAATTGGTGCTTGGGATACTCATACAGCAGAAGATCTAGATCTGACGGTTAGAATCAAGCAGTATTTTAAACGGCACCCCAACTTTCGTTTGCCCTTCGTACCTTTAGCAATCGGGCATACCGATGTGCCAGCTAACTTTAAGCAACTGTTCAGTCAGCGCCTGCGTTGGGATGGTGATCTCGTCTTTTTATACATGCGCAAACACCGCTATGCCTTGAATCCGGGTTTAATTGGCTGGAAAACCTTTTTGTTTACGCTCATTTACGGTATTTGGCAGAGCATTATGCTGCCCATTCTCATTCTGGTATTTAATATCGCTATGTTCGCTCATGTTGATATTAATGAATATCTTGCTTTGCTGGTCGTTCAGTACATTATCTATCTAATTTATGCGCTGCTACTTTATGGCTTATTTATGTATATGGTGTCAGAGCGCAAAGTGCAGGACTTTAAAGCGCTGCTGTTCATGCCGCTTTATCCTTTTTATGGCTTATGTATGCGCATGGCGACAGTATTTTTTACTTTGAATGAACTGGTACGGCGGGGGCATGAAGAAAGCAATATGGCTCCGTGGTGGGTTTTGGCGCGAGGAAAACGCTTCTAATGAAAGTTGAATTTAAACATGAAAAGCAGCATGACCCGACGCGTCAAACGGGTTTTAAGGTTTCTTACGCGCCAGCTAAAAGGGCAACGTTCAAGATGCGTTGGTACCTTTTGGTATTGCTGGTTGTTAGCCCCGTCGTGTACGTATTTTGGCATTTTTTCAATGCCGATATATTAGTAAAAGCGGATGGTATTCTAACGAGTGAGCCGGTGACGATATTCGCACGCGATGAGGGGGTTGTTGTTGATATTGGCTATCAACAGGGGGATCGAATAACGCGTGGGGCTCCTTTGATTGAAATGCGCTCATCTGTGTTTGCGGCCGAAATAGCTTTGCTTGAAAATCGATTGGCGGAATATGAAGAGTCTGTTTACAGGACGAGCTTAAAAATTGAGGATGTTAGTGATCGAAAAGTGGCACTTTACGATAACGCAAAAAAAACATCGCTCGGTTTCAAAAAGGAAATATCGGATAAAAAATACGCACAGCATATGCCGTTGTCGGATCGCGTTGCGCTTGAGTTGGCCAAACTTGAAATTGAAGACAAAGCCGTTGAGGCAGAGCGCGAGAGCATTCTTTCTCATGCAAGGGAAACAAGCAGCTTCACTGCTAGCGTTTTGCTTGATCTGGAAAAAGAGCTAAGTAGAGCAAAAGCGAAGCAGAGTCAGCTGAATATTTACGCACATGCTGAATCGATTATTAACGAAGTCTTTGTAAGCGAGGGCGAATTTGTCGTTAAGGCGAGCCCACTTATGTCACTGCGTAATCGTGAGCAACCGGTTGTGAATGTTTACCTGCAGCCAAACCGTTTGGAATATGCGAAGCAGGGTAGCAAGGCTACAATCAGGTTCCCGGATGGAAAAAAATACATTGGGGAGGTGAAAGTGCCGGTAAAAGTAGTAGATAAGATTCCTGCAATGCTGTCCGGGCCTTTCGAAACATCGAAAGCGGCGATTAAGGTGCAAATTGATATTGATGAGCCAATCGATGAGTTTGTTGAGGGCTTGCCGGTCGAGGTGCGTTTTCACTATGGGAATGCTCACCCTGTCCTGCAGCGGTTTTGGTAGCAGACAAATACCGATCTCAGATTAACGGCGGCCTGCTATAGAAACTGCGCCTCGTAAAAATGGTCGCCTTATAAAATGTTTTATCTATTTTTTTCTGTGCTGTTGGTGAGTATATCCTTAGAGCCCTGATTCTCAACGTGCTACAGTTAGCGTGTCTCATTACTGGTAAGGCGGCATGACTCTCCTTGTTATTTATCTTGCGATCGCGATTGGCGTTTCGTTTTTGTGTTCTATTCTCGAAGCAGTTTTGCTCTCTATCTCACCTAGTTTTGTCGAGACCACCAATGCGGAAAAGCCCACGCGTGCAGGTAAGCTTAGGGAGATTAGAGACAACCTCGATGAATCATTGTCGAGCATCCTCATACTTAATACCTTCGCGCATACAATGGGGGCCGCTGGTGTTGGTTCCCAAGCGATGCAAGTGTTTGGTGCAGAGTGGGAAACCTTAATTGCCGTATTGCTGACACTCGCCATCCTGTACTTTTCCGAGATTATTCCAAAAACCCTAGGCGCGACGTTTTGGCGTCAGTTAGCGATTCCTGCCGCTTATGTCATTTCCTGGCTTGTTAAATTGGTGTATCCGCTGGTGTGGTTGTCGACGCGTTTGACCAAGCTGTTTAGCTCAAATCAAAGCAATGAAATTACGCGTGAAGAGATTATTGCGCTTGCGTCTCTTGGTCACAGGGAGGGAAATCTATTTACGCAGGAAAATGAGTACCTTTCCAATCTTCTAAGTCTTCGGGAAATTACCACCGAGAAAATTCTCACACCACGAAGTGTTGTGCACATGCTTTCCACTGAGACAAGTATCAGCGATGCCTTGAACGATCCGCTGACTCGACAATTTACGCGTATTCCCGTGTACGGTGAGCATGTAGATGATGTGATTGGTAAAGTCATTCGCGCAGACTTATACGAGGCGGAGCGAGACGGTAAGGGTAATGAGTGTATAGGGACAGTCATGAAACCACTGTTTCGCGTGTCGAATAAGCTCCCTGTGCAAAGTCTGCTTGATACGTTTATCAAACAGAGAGCGCATTTGTTTTTGGTTACCGATGAGTTTGGTCAAAATGAGGGGGTTGTTTCTTTAGAGGATGCGATCGAAACCTTGTTGGGGCGTGAGATCGTCGATGAGACCGACACCGTAGAGGACATGCAGGCTTTTGCAAAAGCAAGCCATAAGCAGCGTATGCGTGATGAGAAACAAGATCGTGACAGTCATAAGTCGAGCTCTACGCGATAGGCCTGAACTAGGCTTGTCATTGAAATTGGTTCGTGCGGTACGTCGCTGAATGAGTCAGAAGTGAAAAGTACCGTCGCTAGTGTGGTTTATACACTATACTTTTGCACATTCGCTTCGAATAGTCCGATTGAGTGTGCGAGACAAGCGATCTTCAGGGCTAAGTTGGAGCATTGTGACCAATAATTAGAAGACGAAACATTTTGCATTCCTCTGATAGCGCAGCAGAACATTTTGATCAGCTACGAAAACGCTGGGAGATAGAGCAGGTAATCTCTGTTTTACTGAGTAACTCGCTGGGCGCGATTATCGGTAACTTGCTCAATATCAGCCTTGTTGGTTTCCTGTTGATTGAGATCTACCCGGGAGCTTGGCTGGTGACTTGGCTTGCTTTTGGTTTGTCGCTAAATGCGTTTCGACTGGCGCTCTATTTGTTTTATAAGCGCCGCCCTGGCCAATATAGAAGCGCTGTTTGGCTCAGGGTCTATCGGATCACTACCTTTCTCTCTGGTCTGCATTTTGGTGTGCTTGCGCTGTTCTTTTTCAGTTCGATTGAGCCCCTTTATCAGACTCTAGTTGCTTGCTTTATTTGTGGGTCGGTGGCCGCTGCTGTCGGCACGCATGGCGTCGACGCCACGACTTATCGTTTGTTTTTATTCCCTTCAGCCGTGCCTCTGTTGTTTCGCGCAGCGAGTGAGGGAACCGAAATTCATAGTGCATTGGCAGTGATGGTGCTGTTTTTAATTATCGTGATGATGCGTTGCGCGAATCAAACTCAGAGGACCATGCTTGATAATATTCAAATGAGCTATTCACTGAATTATCGGGCTACGCACGATCCGCTTGTCGCGCTATATAATCGAGAAGAGTTTAGGAGCGAGTTTAATAAAACGAGAACGTTGGCGGTAAATGAGGACAAGCTGACAACTTTAGTTTTTATTGATTTAGATAACTTCAAGCAAGTAAATGATTCGCATGGTCATGAAGCCGGAGACAAAGCACTGATTCGGATTGGCGAAATTATCCGGGCGAGCATTCGAAAATCGGATGTTGCGGCACGTTTTGGCGGTGATGAGTTTATCCTTTTGTTGTATGTGAATTCTACGGATGACGCCTTTCTGGTTTGTGACAAGATTCTTAGAGCGATCAACGTGGCAAGGCATGACCTAGAGGGCGCGGACAAGCTAGGTGCAAGCTTAGGTATTGGTTATACGCGTGATGGCAAGGTGTCGTTTGAGTCTCTTCTCAGGGCGGCAGACGCTGCCTGCTATGATGCTAAATCGAAAGGGAAAGGCCAGGTGAGTTCTAGAGAGGCAGAGAGAGAAGGCCGCGCTGCGGCTGAGCCAGCATCCTCACTTGCATAATGTTGGTGTGTCTTAAAGCAGTGTTTCAGCGAGCAATAGGCCCTCTCTTCCTGCCCAGTAGATAATACTGCACCAAACAAAGGTAATGAGTGCTAATTCAGAAATTATTCTTCTGCGCGGTTCTTTAAAGTGTCGCGCAAGAACAGCATACGTGGGAATACCGATTAATACTGGTGCTAACGTTGCTGAACCCAATCTTCCGTATTTTTTCCAAAACCGAAGTGCTTTGCGCAGTTTTCCGTTGAACCCCTTTCTTCGGTTCGTGCGACGTGCGGCCACAAAATCATTGATGAACACCATGCTGACGGCAGAAGACAATGCCGCGCCGAGATTGAATGTCAGCATCTCAAAATAACCAAACCCACTCCCGGCAGCAATCAGCGGGCCGAGATAGGTTTTCCATAAGCTTAAAAAGTACATGCTTGATGCTTGCAGTAGGTATGCGTCTTCCAAGAATTATTGCCTTTACAGTATGGATGGTCTGAAGTTAATACCGAGCTTGATATAGGAGCTGGCATCCACTTTAAAATCTGGCATGCTTACATGGCTGCCATTGATGCGGAGCGCCCGCAAGCCGCCAAGGCCTGTCTCTAGATTAAGCCAAAGGTTTTTGAAAACGCGTTGTTCAGCCGAGACGCCAAAATCCCAACCGCTTATTTCTTGATTGATCTGCGAGGATCCGGAGTCGATTTGCCAAGAACTTCCGGTTGGCGATGCGCCGATGCGAAAGAAGGTATCTTTTGTTGGAGCGAATAATACGGCAGGCCAGGGCATAATGGCACTGACGCTCCATTGTTCGTCTATTTGCCAAAATGCTCCGAGATAAGGGAGGTAGGTATCTTCAATGCCACCTACATCAAAGTATGCACCGAATGCCCACCATATGTCGTTGTCGTATACATGACGCGCAAAAAGTCCACCTAAGGTCTGCCAATCCCAATCGGAGTTATCGAGTGTCGCTTTATAGCCAAGTGGTGCGATAAAACCGGCAACCTGCGTCTCTTGGTTAATTTGTCTAAGCCAGCCGATTGGCAGGGCCGCTTGGGTAACATCGAACGATTCAAAGCCACTCTTGTTTGAGCTGATATTTGAACTGTTAATCCATTCGCCGACAAAGGCGATATCTTTGGGTGTTGCGAGAATCGGTAAAATTGCACTTTGCGCGAAGGTTGTTTGGTCAATCGAAATATCTGGCTGGTTGTCGAATTTAAGCTTGGTGTCGTTATAGCGTTTGTAATTAGCGCTAGCGAGGGGCAGAAAAGGTGCATTACTTTCTGCGCGTTGGAATACAATTTCGCTTTGCGAGAATTGCATCATCATGCGATCTAGGAAGTCATCTGCACTGGCCTCGAGAGATAGCGTCGCGAGGAGAAACAGTGTAATTAATCGCGATAAACAGCGTAGTTTCATTGAGTGAGCTAATAAATAATATGAATAGGAGCGACGCATGACCAGCATTGATCGAGGAGCGTCAAAACCGTTGACGACCGACACCTTATCCTAAGCTGCGATTCAACGCGAGTGTGGTTGTTTCAGGGTTCTTTGATCGAGTGTATCTCTGTTACTATTCCGAGCTTCCCAATCAATGATATCGAGGACGAAAGTGATTAACCCAATACCTAGGCGATGTAGGCTGCGAGAAAGCGCTAGAGAGTTTTGTTTGTGGGCGGTTTTCACCGCGATGTTTGCTGCAACGCCTTATGCAACTGCGGCGGGAGACATGTTTATTGATCCACTCGATGGCATGTTCGACGCGTCTCGATACCTTTCTGAAAATGCGTATGGTTTTCTTCCTGTCCCCATAATTATTACGGATCCTGCCGTTGAGGGTGGGGCGGGCATGGTGGGCGTGTTTTTTCATGAGTCTGAAGAAGACAAAGAAGAGCGCTTGAAGGCAATGCAAAGCTCCGAACGAGCGGCCTCGCACTTGTTGCCGCCAAGTGCGTCGTTTTTAGCCGCCGCTTATACAGGGAATGATTCCTGGTTTGCAGGTGCGGGCCATATGGCGTTTTGGGATAAGGGAAATATCCGATACACAGGTGGAGGAGGGCATGGTGATGTAAATTTGGCATTTTACGGCTTCGGCGAGGTCCAGCTGCCCTCTCCGATTGAGCTCAATACTCGCGCCAGCGGTGTGTTTCAGTCATTGAGAATGCGGGTAAAGGAAAGTCCATTGTTTTTGGGTGTGTTGCAGCGCGCGATTTCGGCTGAGATGCAACCAAGTCGTTTTGATGCATTGGACGACAGTACTTTGCCCGATGACATCAAACAGCAGATTAAAAACGCACTCACGGTTGAAACCAAAACCAGTGGCCTTGGTCTTGTGGCGGAGTACGATACTCGAGATAACGTGTTTTCACCTAAGGAGGGGTATCTGTATTCTTTAAAGTGGGTGCGCTTTGATGATGCAGTGGGCAGTGATGTCGATTATAACCTGACTATTCTAGAGGGATTGAATTATTGGCGTCTCAAAGAAGACTGGAGAATGGGGCTTAAGTTATACAGTGAGAATGTGAATCCAAGTGGTTTTTTGCCTCCCTTTGCTACGCCGACCATGATCTCTCGCGGTATACCTGCCGGACGCTATCAGGGCAATCATGTTCAACAAAGCGAAGTCGAGATGCAGTACGAAATGGGGTTTCGTTGGGAATTATTGGCCTTCTTAGGCGCGGGGCGTATTGCAAATGATCTCGATGATATCGGATCTTCAAATAGTTTGATTAACAAAGGTGCGGGTTTTCGATATCACGTCGCGCGTCGATATGGTTTTTTCATGGGGCTGGATTTAGCGCGAGGGCCAGAGGATACGGTGTGGTACATTCAAGCAGGATCTGCTTGGTAATGATTTATTGGATGGCTGGTTGGCTAATGGTTGGCTAATTGTTGGCTAAGTC
>NZ_LWFT01000529.1:0-5076 GCF_001635105.1 Oleiphilus sp. HI0079 | reverse complement strand
GCCGGCATAACAGCATCCATGCCATGCTCGCACATCTCTTTGAAGATACGCATATCGTGAGACGTAATTTCCTCAAGTGATCGACCGTCAACCGGAATGTCTACGTGCGAGTCTGCGCTCACCGCGCCATGCCCAGGAAAATGCTTTCCCGTGCTCGCCATACCAGCTTCATGCATACCGGCGATAAACGCAGAACATAGCGCTACAATAATGGTTGGATCAGACGAAAATGCGCGATCACCGATCACATCAGAAATACCGTAATCTCTATCCATGACCGGTGCAAAGCTAATATCGATATCGAAAGCGCGCAACTCCGACGCCATTAACCAACCGAGTTCTTTTGCGTCGCGGAGTGCGTTTTCCTTGTTAATTTCATACGCCATCCCGAGTGTTTGCATGCATGGTAGCTTCGTAAAACCTTCGCGAAAACGCTGCACGCGTCCTCCTTCATGGTCAACGGCAATAATAACGTCTCTTCTGGCAGCGCGAATTTGGCCAATCAAAGAAGCAAGCTGTGCTTGTGATTCGAAGTTACGCGTAAATAAAATGACACCGCCGACTAGAGGGTCGACAAGACGACTAATCTCGGATGTTGTTAAGTGAAGGCCTTCAAAGTCAATCATGACCGGACCAAGCTTAGGTTCGATATGCATTTCTACTCTTTTATTATGACTTGGGTGTAAATAGGTGTGTGCGAAAATAGCTCAGCGACATCATAAGTGCGCATTCTGATACAGCCATGAGACGCAGGGATAGACATCGGCTGGGAATCTGGCGTTCCGTGGATGTAGATGTATCTCGTTTTCGTATCCACATCGCCTAAGCGATTTAATCCTGGTTCACAACCACTGAGCCACAGAATTCGCGACAAAATCCAATCCTTGTCTGGATTCTCTGCTTCGAGTTCAGGAGAGAAAAGCGCTACTTGCGGCTCTCGTCCGACAAAAACAGTGTTAGTTGGTAGTTGGTAGCCAAACTTGTCCTTCACGAGGTGTATTCCGAGAGGCGTAGCGAAAGATCCTTCTTGCTGCCCGACCCCGTTCTTAGCGGTGGATATCGGGTAAGTTTTTCGCAACGCTGTGGAGCGAAGCTCCAGTGTTTGTTGACTAATACTGATGAGGATTTGGGTAATCATAAGTGACTCGCCAGAGAAACAGCGCCAGACTAGCAACAGTGCGAGCAAGAATCTACTTAATTAACATCCATTGGTGGTGCCGTCAGACCCGCTAGAATAAACGGGACAAGAAGCTCTACAACTTCTTCAGGATTTGCTTTTGCAGATTTACTGTTTTCTAGTATTTCAGTCAGAGGCTGCAGACTAGACATCGTGAAGGCAACGGATCCAAGCGTAAATTGAGTACGCCAGAATCGTTCTTTAAGGGTTAAGCCGGGTGTGCTCAAACGGATCAACTCTAGAAATAATCGAAACGTTTTCGCATACTCTGCCTCCAAATAGCGCCGCAGGTGGCCTTGTGATTGAGTGTACGCCAAGCCCATTAGGCGCATAAAAATCGCGACACCATTTTCATGACTAGTAGGTATTTTCAACAAGCTCTTTGTATAAAGCTTTAAAATCTCTTCGAGACTTGGGATGTTGTCTACGCCCCAGCCATTTTCAACGGACGCCTTTTCCATAATCTCACTTAAGGGCCCTAGGAAGCGTGAAAAAACGGCTTGGATCAAAGCATTCTTTGAACCAAAATGATAATTTACTGCGGCAAGGTTCACGTTAGCCTTGCTCGTAATCATGCGAAGGGAGGTTTCTGAAAAGCCTTTTTCAGCGAATAATAGTTCCGCGGCATCCAGTATTTTGTCGACCGTATCTACTTGTGGCATTTTTAGGCAATCTATTCTAAACAACTGTTTTAAACATACGTTTGGATACAAGGCATGTCAAGTTGGTTGCCCAAGATATGGCGACTAGGTATCAGCTAGTGAAAAGCCTTCGCTCAAGTAGATTGTTTGTAATTTCTTATAGGCTTTTTGCGCTTCAATCATAAACATGAGGTAAAGCCGAAAGTGCCGCGGCGTCTGCAAAGCGAACGCTAATTTTCCCGCCTTTGAATATCTAAGAAGCACTGTGAATTGTTGGTTATACAAATGCCGATTGTATTTACCCAGCGCTTCGCAACGCCACGCCAAGCCACCATTCCCCTCTAAAAATGCGACATGACCACGCGCTCCACGCGTAATTTTTTGTCGCCGTGACATCAACTCAGTTAAAGAGGGTCGATTAGTAAACGCACTCTGAACCGTTGAGAAAGCCAGAAACATCATCAACGCGCTCAGCCCTAACGCTATGCCCGAAACCGCAGCCGGTAGAAGCCCCCCAAGTCCAATGATAAATATGCCAAGAGCGATACTTCCACCCATAATCAGCAAATCTCTCGTTTTGCGGGCAGAATCAATGCTCCAATTATCGGGGTACCCTTCCATACTCAAAACTTGAAGGTTTACTAGATTGACGCGCTCACAACTTGCCAAAAGTCGCTTCTGCGTGGCGAAATCATGAAGTGTCTCTTCATCAATAGGTCCGTCTTTTAATTTAAGCGTGGCTGCACTGCCTGCGGGCGGCTTGTCTTGATCGGCTGCGGGATCTTTCACACCAAAAGCGGGTTTTTTATCCGCATTAGGTGTTCTGCTACGAATATTCCGAACACCGCGCTCTTCTGACTCGGGACGTGAGGCTTCTGCTCGTTTTTGAGGCGGCACTTCGTTTCTAAGCAACCCTGAAGCTACCGCATTTTGATTCTCTGGATTTGCTTTCGACACGCACTACTTCCTTAATGCTCTTAATAGGTTATATCGGTAGAATAGACGGATTCTTTAATGCAATACGAAGCATAATTACTGTTCGATTTTTTAGCCCAAAGGAGCAAACGCCATGTTTACTGGTATCGTCCAAGGTAAATCAGAAGTGACAGCGATAGAAAAACGTGACGCTCTGAGCTCAATAACATTCCGATTCCCCCCGGACGCCTTAAGCGGCTTGCAGCGCGGGGCCAGTATCGCGATTAACGGTTGCTGCTTAACTGTTACGACATTCGATACCGCACTCTCAGTTGCACGTTTTGACGTCATGAAAGAATCGCTGAATGTGACAAACCTTGGGGAGCTTGCTGTCGGCTCAATCACGAACTTTGAAAGGGCTGCGAAAATTGGTGATGAGATTGGTGGCCACATGATGAGCGGCCACATAAGTTCAACCGTTAAACTGTTAGGTCGTAACGAAACAGAGACAAACTGTGAGCTCATTTTCGAATGCCCGAACAAACTTCAGCGTTATGTTCTACCCAAAGGATATATTGGGATCAATGGATGCAGTCTCACCATTGGCGCTGAGGTCACCGAACGCTTTAGCGTCCACCTTATTCCAGAGACGCTAGAAGTGACCACTTTTGGCCAGTTACAGGAAGGTACGAGCGTTAATATTGAAATCGATCCAAGCACTCAGGCGATTATAGACACTGTTGAGAGGTATATGACGGAGCGGCCAGCGAACTAAGCTTCTTGAGTCGAGCTTAGCTTCGTCCCGCCACTAGTGCGCTGAAATCGTTAGATTGGTTCCGTGGATCACGAAATCAGTGAAGTATACTTCACCAATACTGGTTTCAGTGTCACCAAACTGAATATGGGGTAAGTCCCAGTCCCAGCGCACATTGATATCATAAATTGAAACACCGTCAACACCATAGTCCTTGATGTCAGCAGGCCCGCCCCCGGCTATCGCCCCTAACTCACTGTATGCGGGAATAATGTCCGTCGCTGCAGCAATCTTTTGCTCAACACTGGCAAAGCCAAAACTGCCTAAGGTATCTGCGCCCCGCTCGTTGTGAATACGCATATCTCTTAGTGTGAGGTATGGATTGGTCACATTTCGATCAATAAATGTATTGGTCGCATTATTAGTGCTATCAACATCCAAGTCTTCAACGCGGAATTTTACGTCGATTGCAATATGAGAATCACCCAATCGGATTCCGTCGGGCTCCCCTTCTTCATCAGTTTGGGAGAAACCATTGCCGTCATTGGTGATCATAATATCGAGATAACCGAGATAGGCCTCAATCGAAAGATTACGAGTCAACACGGTTTCTTGAGATCCATCTGAAGATCGAAGTCCGAGCTCACCCTGCGTAATCTTAAAGTCGATAGAATTTTTCATCATCTCAAGATTGTCTGCATAATCTGCAGTGGTATTCTTAGTGAGCCCATCGGGAGAAAAATAACCGAAATCCGTAGCACTAACATGGATCAATAAATCGCCGTCCCCCAGCACTTCTCCGATTTCGCCGGTACTCTGATCTTTATATTTTGCCGTAGCCCAAGCAACATCGGCCTCATTGGGGTCTAAGAATCCGAGCTCAGACCACACTACGTAATCAGAAAAACCTTTCTGAATACGCTCGTTAGGACCAGAAATATCTATTTTTGCTCGAAGATTATCAGCAAAGCCGCCGTCGATGCCGCCAAAACTCATATCACGAATGAACAAGCTGCCCGCATCAACGTATTCAAATTCGCCGATGGTATGCTTCGTCTCGATATCGATAGTGAGCCCAGCCTGCCCCCTGATATTGTTTAACGCCACTTCATCAAGAGGTTGGAGTTCCGCCACGACGATACCTGACGCGCTTGCAATCGCAACGCACAGCGCCGTCTTTTTGGCTTGAGCTTTCATCGAGATCATGTTGGACAACTTTATCAACGGTTCATTTATTTTTATGTTCTAAGCGTCAACTTGAGGAAGAGCAGAGGCTGCACGCTGTTACAAACTTTAACATAAACCGCGATTACTTAGCCATATAGAGTGAAGTGAGTGAGATCAAGTGTGTGACAAAGATCTCACTCGAGGGTGTGGAGGCTAGGCTGGTCTAAGCATTCCTCTATCTTGGATAAAGGCAATAATCGTATCAACGCCCTGCTTCGTGTTCATATTGGTAAAAATGAAGGGTTTATCGCCTCGCTGCGCTGTAGCATCACGCTCCATCACTTCAAGAGAAGCGTTTACCTGCTGAGCAAGATCAATCTTATTAATAATCAATAAGTCAGATTTGGTAATACCAGGTCCGC
>NZ_LWFT01000528.1:0-20682 GCF_001635105.1 Oleiphilus sp. HI0079 | reverse complement strand
CACATATTGAACGCGTGTTCCCGACGCTCACTGATATCAAGCTAGATTATTCTTGGGGTGGAGACTTCTTATTAACGATGAACCGCCTCCCCCAGTTTGGCCGCATTAATAACTCGATTTACTATGCACAAGGTTACAGTGGGCATGGCGTAACAACCACCCACCTAGCCGGTAAGCTAATTGGTGAAGTCGTGAAAGGTCAGGCTGAACGGTTTGATGCATTTGCGTCACTCAGACACATGCCTTTTCCTGGCGGACAAATGTTTAGAGTGCCCTATACGGCAATCGGCGCGTTTTACTACGGCCTGCGCGACAAAATGGGAATATAAAATACAGCGAAGCGCTTACAAAAAAGCCGATGCTGTCTGCATCGGCTTTTCACATTATCAAAGGCTTAAGTTTAAGTTCCTAGACATTGGGTAGAATAAGCGCATATTCCATCGGCGTTATTTGCTGCTCAAAAAGATAGACATTTCGCCACTTCACTTCCTGATAGACCTCAACAAAGCGCTTACCGAACCATTTCGCAACACGTTCGTCATTGGCCATCGCGCGCAATGAATCTCGCTGATTATCCGGAACACGTGGGGCATCGGTTTCATAACCATTGCCTACCGTCCTAGCAGGCGGACTCATCTTGTTCTCAATACCTTCCAGAATTCCAGCAATTAATGCCGTCGTTGCTAAATATGGATTTGCGTCTGCGCCGGGCATCCGATTCTCTATACGACGAGAACTCGCTCCTCCAGCAGGAACGCGCATCGCGACCGAACGGTTATCAATACCCCATGTAAGTTGAGTCGGTGCAAACGAATCTGGCGCAAGACGGCGATAGCTGTTGATGGTCGGGCAGTATAAAGCTTGAACACCATCCGCCATATCGAGCAAACCAGCAATCGCATGTCCTAACAGTTTATTGTCGGTTGGCTCACCTTCACCAAACAGATTATTGCCCACCTCATCTAACAAACTTAGATGAATATGTAGCCCATTGCCGGCTTCATCAATGTACGGCTTCGCCATGAAGGTCGCCTCAATACCATGCTTACTGGCGACAGCATTGATAACACGCTTCAACAATACTGCATCATCAACAGCCTTCATAATGTCTTGGGTATAATCTAGGTTAACTTCGAACTGACCAGGCGCGTATTCAGCGATCACAGCATCAGCTGGGATATTCTGAGCACGAGCCATTTCTAATACGTCTCGGATAAAGAAGTCATAATTATCCAGATCCTGCATAGAATAGACCTGCGTAGATGTCATGCGTTGTCCTGAGACAGGAGAGATAGGTGCCTGTAATGAACCATCCTCTTTACGCTCACGATCTATCAAGTAAAACTCTAACTCCAGTGCGACACCCGCCTTGTAACCAAGACGGTGTAACTGATCGACCGCTTTTTTCAGAATATGACGAGGAAAGATTTCTAGCGGCTGCGCGTTACTCTCGTACATTTCGCACAAAGCTTGAGCCCTATCGCCACTGTCATGCCACGGCGCGAGTTGCAAAGTGCCGGGCACGGGCTTACAGATTCGATCAGAATCTCCGGTTTCGATACCAAGCCCGGTTTCGTCCACTGTGGCGCCTGTCGCATCAAGCGCCAGCACAGATTGAGGCAAGCAAAAACCAGACTCATACACTTTCCGCAGTAATGATCGCTCGACCCGTTTACCGCGCAATACGCCATCCAGATCAGCAACTAACAATTCGATCGTTTCAACCTGGGGGTTCTGCTCTAGAAACTGTTCAACTTCTGTTAAAGCTTCACTCATTTGCTATCCTATCTTTAACTAGTTTGCCGTGCGTCCAGCAATTCTCGATTCATAAAGTGTAGTTAGTATTGAACATAGTATAAAATATATTGAACAACTCTCCAACGGAAGTATAGGCTTTTCGTTCGAAATATTTTATGCTTATGTAGCATAAGTCAAACATCAACGTCTTATTCCACAGCTTTCTGACGCAAATCAAGCCTGTTGTGGAATAAGAACGAAATTAGTCAAAAGAGCCAAATCATGAAAAACATCCAAAAATGGTTGAAAGAGCGACAAGTCACTGAAGTCGAATGTATTACAAGCGACCATACAGGAATAGCGCGTGGAAAAATCATGCCGACGGAGAAGTTTATAGCAGAGAAAGGGATTCGGCTGCCCGAATCGGTCATGTTGCAAACAGCAACGGGTGATTATCCAGACGATGATCTCTACTATCGGCTGCTTGACGATTGCGACATCGACATGATTCTCAAACCAGATGAAGGAGCCATGTTCATGGTTCCGTGGGCGCTCGAGCCATCCGCGCAAATCATTCATGATTGCTTCGATAAAATGGGTAACGAAGTCAGCCTGTCAGCGAGGACAGTATTAAAGCGAGTTCTTGCACTTTATGAGGCGAAAGGTTGGGAGCCAATCGTTGCTCCCGAAGTCGAGTTTTACCTAACGAAACGCTGCACCGACCCAGATTTACCATTAGATCCACCAATCGGTCGCTCCGGTTTACCCGAAAGCGGACGCCAGTCCTTCAGTATCGATGCGGCAAACGAATTCGACCCAATCATCGAAGATATCTACGACTGGTGTGAAGAGATGAACCTCGATATCGATACCCTCATCCACGAAGAGGGGCCGGCTCAGCTAGAATTCAACTTCCGCCATGGCAATGCTTTGAAGCTTGCAGACCAAGTATTTATCTTCAAACGTACCGTGCGTGAGGCAGCACTAAAACACAAGATCGGTGCGACGTTCATGGCTAAACCGATTGAAAACGAACCCGGCAGTGCAATGCACATTCACTGTTCTGTGATCGATAAAAATGGCAACAATATCTTCTCGGATGAAGATGGCAGCGCTTCTAGTCTGTTCCATAGCTTTGTTGCTGGCCTTCAAACTTACATCCCAAAAGCGATGCCTATCTTTGCACCAAATGTTAATAGTTATCGCCGCTACCTGCCCGGCGCCGACGGTAACGCGCCTGTTAACTTGGAATGGGGTGTTGAGAACCGAACAGTGGGACTTCGTGTTCCAGAATCTTCGCCGCAAGCTCGACGCATTGAAAACCGACTCCCGGGAGCGGACACCAATCCATATCTTGCGCTCGCTGCCAACCTAGCCTGTGGCTACCTGGGAATGGTCAATGCCATGACGCCTCGAAAGCCTGTGACCGCTCGCCATGGCGAAGAAGCTGGCCAAGAGATACCATTTAACCTTGAATCAGCGTGCGACGAGATGGGCGCTTGTGACGAGATTCGCGAGATACTCGGAGCGGATTTTGTAGATGGCTACATTGGCACTCGTCGAGCAGAATACGAAGGTTTTAAACGCGTTATCAGTTCTTGGGAACGCGAATTCTTGCTTTCGACCGTATAAAACGAATACCAATCAGTAAATAAGGCGACGAGGCAGACATGTCTGAAGATTTTGATCAATATAGCCACGGCGACCTGGCGTTTACACGCAAGGGGCCTTACGGCACTCAAGTTGAACCCATGTATTCTGGTGCGACCAGCTTCTTACGCCGTAATTATTCGAAAGTTCTAGAGGGCGTTGATGTCGCAGTAGTCGGTATTCCCTACGACCTAGCGACCTCAAACCGGCCAGGTGCGCGACTCGGACCAAGGTCTGTGCGAGCTGCATCGACAAATCTAGCATGGGCGTCGCCGTGGCCGTGGACTTTTGACCCTTTTGATCGACTCAATGTCATTGATTATGGAGACTGCGTATTTGATCCCGGTTATCCAGATAAAGTTCCAAGTGAGATAGAAGCCTATTACGACCGAATTGTTGATGCAGGTGTAACACCATTATCAATCGGTGGAGACCACTTTGTTACTTATCCGGTTATTAAAGCGCTCGCTAAAAAGCATGGGCCAATCTCTCTTATTCATTTTGATGCGCATAGCGACACCTGGACCGATGATGACGGGCGAATTGATCACGGAACAATGTTTTATCATGCCGCTAAGCAAGGGATTACCGCGCCCGAGCGATCGGTACAGATTGGTATGCGCACCGTCAACAAAGATACGCATGGCTACTTAGTTCTTGATGCAGATTGGCTACACAGTCGCGGTATTGAAGCGTGTATCGAGCAGGTTCACAATCGTGTAGGGAACAACCCCTGTTACATTACCTTTGATGTGGATTTTCTAGATCCGAGCTGCGCACCAGGTACCGGAACGCCTGTCTGTGGCGGCTTCAATACCTATCAGGCTATCCAGCTTATCAAAGGGCTTACGGGGCTCAACATCATTGGTTGCGACGTTGTCGAAGTCGCTCCGCCTTATGATCACGCAGAAATGACCGCCCTTGCCGGTGCGACCATTGCCACGAATATGCTTTGTCTACTGGCTGCAGATCAACCTGATAGAGTCTAAAGCTAGTTTCGGCGAAGTTTTAAGTACGTGGTGTCTTTTACTTGCTCCATCACCACAAGAGTGGTGGACTCTTGCACTCCCGGTAAAGACAAAAGCGTGTCTCCAAGAAATTTTCGATAATGGTCCATATTGGCCACCCTCGCCTTTATCAGATAATCAAAGTTACCGGATATCAAAAAGCACTCTTGCACTTCGTCCAAGGCGATTGCGGCCTCTTTAAACTCTTCAAAGATGTCGTGCGACATACGTACTAGCCGAATCTGAACGAAAACGATCAGATTGCTATGCAAGTATTCCGGATCAAGCAAAGCGGTATAGCCTTTGATAATCCCCTCTTTCTCTAAACGCTTAACACGTTCCATACAAGGGCTCGTCGTCAGACCCACTCGACGCGCCAATTCTGCGTAACTAATACGCCCGTCTTTTTGTAGTTCGTCCAGTATGTGCAGGTCGATCTTACTGAGTTCTTTACGTTCTTCCACTTTATGGTATGCCCCAACAATAACAGCAATATTTGCTTAATTATAACCAGTATTCAGTAGATTATTCTGCTTAATAACAAAAATATCGGCAAAATACATAAATAATTCTGAGCTTTTTTTCCTATTATTTCTTCGTTGAAATCACCCTTTTGGAGACGTAACAATGCTTATCGGTGTACCTAAAGAAATTAAGAATCATGAGTATCGAGTTGGTTTAACACCTGCAGGAGTAAGAGAGCTCTCAGAACATGGCCATAAAGTGATGATTCAAGCAAATGCCGGTGAAGGAATTGGTATCAGTGACGAGTTATATGTGGACGCTGGTGCTGAAATCGTATCAGACGCCCCCGAGATTTTTGAACGTGCAGAGATGATCATTAAGGTAAAAGAGCCTCAGCCGAACGAGTGTAAAATGTTATGTGAAGGCCAACTACTCTTTACCTATCTTCATCTAGCTCCAGACCCAACTCAAACAGAGTTACTTCTTGCATCAGGCGTTAGCGCCATTGCCTATGAAACAATTACTGACGATAAAGGTACTCTGCCGCTTCTCGCTCCGATGAGTGAAGTTGCTGGCCGTATGGCGATTCAAGCTGGTGCGCACAGTCTAGAAAAAGCGCAAGGCGGCAATGGCATGTTGCTTGGTGGTGTTCCAGGTGTATCTCCTGCAAAAGTAAGCGTTATTGGTGGAGGTGTGGTTGGGCTGAATGCTGCTAGAATGGCTGCAGGTATGGGTGCTGACGTGACGATTCTTGATCGCAACTTAGACCGTTTGAAACAAATCGACGATATGTTTGGCCCCAATATTAAGACCTTATACAGCACGTCAGAAGCCATTCATTCTGAAGTAATAAGCGCTGATCTCATCATTGGCGCAGTACTTATCCCCGGTGCAGCGGCACCGAAGCTGGTTACAAAAGCAATGCTCTCAGAAATGAAAGATGGAGCTGTGCTTGTAGACGTTGCGATTGATCAAGGCGGCTGTTTTGAAACATCGAAAGCAACAACACACGCAGCGCCCACCTACGAGATTGATGGCGTCGTCCACTACTGTGTTGCCAATATGCCGGGCGGTGTAGCTCGTACCTCGACGTTTGCGCTGACCAACGCGACCCTACCTTATGCAATCAAGCTTGCGAATCAGGGTCTTGCCGCGTTAAAGGGTGACAAACATCTACTCGCGGGTCTGAATGTCCACAAAGGCCAAGTGACTAACCGCCCAGTATGCGACGCACTTGGATACGACTTGGTTGATCCAGCGGAAGCGATCTCTTAACCACGAGTCCTCACCCGCGAGAAAACGGCCCTCTGGGCCGTTTTTGCTTTCTAGGCCCAGGGGTGTGTTATATAATAATCTAGTCGTTTAATATTTTTTACATTGGTGATAAACATGGCTGAAAATCGCTGCGCTGCCTATTACACAGCAACCCTCAATAAAGAGAGTGATTACCCGAAATTAGAAGGCGACGTTACAGCCGACGTTGCCATCATTGGTGGCGGCTTTACTGGAGTGAATACGGCAATTGAACTGGCAGAGAAAGGCTATTCGGTTGTTGTGATTGAAGCGAACAAAATTGCTTGGGGCGCCACCGGAAGAAATGGCGGTCAAGTAACAGGAAGCTTATCCGGCGATGCGGCAATGGTTAAAAACATGCGGAAAACCATTGGAACAGAAGCGGAAGATTTTGTTTGGAACTTGCGGTGGCGCGGGCATGACATTATCAAAAACCGAATTGCCAAGTATGGAATCGAATGCGATCTGAAGTTTGGGCACCTTCATACTGCTTATAAACCGAGCCATATGCCGGAGCTAGAGGCTAGCTTCAACGAAGCCGTTCGTCGTGGAATGGGTGATGACGTATGTTTACTCAAGCGCGAAGAGATACCAGATTACCTCGATACTGACATCTATCACGGTGCTATTTATAACAAGCGCAATATGCACCTGCATTCAGCGAATCTATGCCTGGGGGAAGCGGAAGCAGCAAGCTCTTTAGGGGTGAGAATCTTCGAAGATTCAAAAGTAACGGACATCGAGCACGGTGTCACTCCGGCCGTGATTACTGAGTTTGGTAAAGTGACAGCGAAGAAAGTTATGCTCGCGGGTAACGCCTATCATAAGCTCGAACGCTCAAAAATGGGTGGCAAAATTTTTCCTTGCGCTGGCGGGTTGGTAGCCACTGCGCCATTAGGCGAAGAGTTGGCCAATGTAATCAACCCGAAGGATCTTGCTGTCTACGATTGTCGTTTCGTGCTCGATTACTATCGCCTGACCGCCGACAAACGTCTTCTTTTTGGTGGTGGCGCTAATTACAGTGGCAAGCCCACCCGCGATATAGAGGCAGAATTGCGCCCGGCGATTGAGCGGACATTTCCTAAGTTAAAAGGGATTCAAATTGACTACCAATGGAGTGGCATGATGGGGATTGTCATAAACCGCATTCCTCAGCTTGGCCAACTTTCAGCAAACGTATTTTATGCCCAAGGGTATTCTGGTCATGGTATTGCAAGCTCACACATTATCAGCGAGATTATGGCCAATGCGCTTGATGGTGAGCTAAGGGAGTTTGATATTTTTGCTGAGTGTCCGCACATACGCGTTCCCGGTGCGGAATGGCTTGGTAACCAGTTCTTGGCAATTGGAATGTGGTATTACGTGATGCTCGAAAAGCTGCGATAAAAAACTCAAACCTAAAAAAACCGGCTTAAAGCCGGTTTTTTTATTGTAGCTATCTCTGCTACAAGATCCTATTACTTGCCGCTTTTCAAAGCAGTCCACATACGTGAACCGGCACGATCAAATTTAGGACCGTAGACTGGGAACGTAAACAAGTTCTTCTCTACTTCAGGCGTTGGATAAATAGCCGGATCCGATGTGATCTCTTCATCAATTAACTCCTTTGAAGATGGCACTGCATTCGGGTACCAGACATAGTTCGAAACACCGGCAATCACATCTTTACGCATCAAGAAATCAAGAAACGCATGTGCATTGTCCGAATTTGCTGCATCTTTTGGAATCGCGAGCATGTCGAACCAAAGACCAGCTCCTTCTTTAGGAATGATATAAGCGACTTCTACGCCATTCTCTGCTTCTGCTGCACGGTCAACGGCTTGTAAGATATCACCCGACCAGCCAACTGAGAGACAAACATCGCCATTGGCCAAGTCATTGATGTACTGTGAAGAATGGAAATAACGAACGTGAGGGCGAACGCCGTCCAGAAGGTCTTTTACCTTACCATTCAGCAGTTTAGTATCCGTCGACTTTGGATCTTCGCCTAGGTAGTTCAGTGCCGTGGGTACAAGTTCATCCCAAGCATCTAAGATAGTAATACCACAATCGGCTAACTTTGCCGCTAATTCAGGCTTGAAGACCAAGTCCCAAGTATCAGTGGGCATGTCTTCGCCTAAACGCTCTGCAACTTTGCCTACGTTGATACCAATACCGGTGGTACCCCATAAATAAGGAACAGAATGCGCGTTATTTGGATCTAGTGCAGAGAGTTTTTCCATCATGGCCGCATCAAGATTCTTGTGATTTGGCAGTTTTGACATATCCAATTCTTGAAATACGCCCGCCTGAATCTGTCGTGCCATAAACGTAGCGGAAGGAACAACTACATCGTAACCCGTTTTACCAGAAAGCAACTTAGCCTCTAGAACGTCATTACTATCGAAAACATCATAAGTAACCTTGATGCCTGTTTCAGCTTCAAAATTCGCTAATGTATCTTCAGCAATGTAATCAGACCAGTTGTACACATTAAGGGTTTTGTCCGCTAACACGCCAGCAGAAGCCATCGCACATGTACTAGCAAGTACAATATTTTTTATCGTTTTCATAAGTTCTCCTCGATTACACCAATTATTGGTTTTCTTGAGGTGCGGTCTGTTTTCCACTAGCCCGCACATAATCCATTAAGCCTTAGTTTTTTATGCCTTAAGTCTTTGATTAATCTACTTACTGTAAGCAGATTGAATCTCCTTTTGTCGTTGCAATTCATTTCTTCGCATAATCCACCAAGCAATAAATGCTGCGACGGATACCGCAAGCACTAGCAACGTTGCTAGCGCATTGATCTTAGGGCTCACTCCAAGTCTGACGCTTGAGAATACAACCATTGGTAATGTAGTAGAACCTGGGCCGGATACAAAACTCGCAATGACCAAATCATCAAGTGATAATGTAAAAGCGAGTAACCAACCTGCCAACAAAGCCGGAGCGACTATTGGCAAAGTGATATATATGAACACCTGTAACTTGTTCGCGCCAAGATCCATTGCAGCTTCCTCAAGACGTTGGTCCAGCTCTCTTAGCCGAGCGGATACAACAACAGCCACATAAGCCATGTTAAACGTTGTGTGTGCAATCCAAATCGTCATCGCTCCCCGTTCGGAAGGCCAGCCAATCATCTGGGACAATGTCACAAACAACAATAACAACGACAAGCCGGTGATCACCTCGGGCATAACCAAGGGAGCGGTAATCATACCGGTAAATAAGGTCTTTCCCTTGAATGCGCCTGATCGAACCAGCGCTATTGCGGCCAACGTGCCTAGTGCCACAGCCGCGCTAGCGCTCAGAAAAGCAATTTTTAAACTCATCCAGACAGCATTCATCATTTGCTCGTCTTCAAACAGTTCGCCATACCACTTGGTAGAGAATCCAGCCCAAACCGTGACCAAGCGCGACTCATTAAACGAGTAGACAATCAAAATAAAGATAGGCAAATAGAGGAATAGAAATCCGCCAAAAAGGATTGCCCAGGAAAGCGTATTTGTTTTATTCGTGCTCACTGGCTTTCTCCTCAAAATCTTTTGCCTGATACCGCTGGAAGATCGTTATGGGAATAATCAGTAATACGAGCATAATTACCGCTACGGCCGCAGCTCCCGGCCAATTGCGGGCATTGAAGAACTCGCTCCACAATAACTTACCAATCATGAGCGTATCGGGACCACCTAACAACTCAGGTATAACAAACTCCCCTACGGACGGAATAAATACCAACATCGAGCCTGCAATAATTCCCGAAATCGAAAGGGGCAACGTTATTTTGAAAAAAGAACCTACTGGAGTAGCACCGAGATCGGCCGCTGCTTCAAGTAAACGCCCATCATGCTTAACTAAGTTGGTGTATATGGGCAGTACCATAAATGGAAGATAGGCATAGACGATACCAATATAAACGGCTATCGGCGTATGTAGGATCGCCAAGGGTTCATCAATGATTCCGACCCCCATTAAAGCATTGTTGAGCAATCCATTGGTCTTAAGAATACCAATCCAAGCATAGATACGAATCAAAAATGACGTCCATGACGGCATGATCACGAGCATCAGTGCTAGATTTCTCGAATGTGGCGGCAGTTTAGCGATCGCATAGGCAATCGGGTAGCCAATTAAAAGACAGAGCAATGTCGAAACAAAAGCGATCTTAACCGAGCTGATATAGCCGCTTAGGTAAAGATCGTACTCATATAAGTCTATGTAATTAAATAGATTCAGGCTGATCGTATACACATCGTCAACAAAGCTCGTTAACGGCGTATAAGGAGGCTGTGCAATTTGTGACTCACTGAAGGAAATCTGTAGAACAATGAGAAATGGCACAAGAAAAAACAACAAGAGCCAAGAATAAGGTAAAAAAACAACCAGCTTCTTCCCTAGCTTTCTCGTTGGTTTAAGAAGTGTGCTGACTAAGGAACTCATGAGGTTAACACGACCCCGCTTGTTTCTGCCCAACTTACATAAACATCGTCTTCCCACGTAAGTCGAGGTTCTTCCGCCCCACCCCAGCGATCACTGTTCGCCATAGAGACAAGTACAATTTTCCCGCCACCGATATCGACATGATAGATCGAATGACTTCCAAGATAGGCTATATCTTTGATCACTCCCCGAGCGTAGTTACATGATTGATCTGGCTTGTTTCTCGAGATACTTACTTTTTCAGGCCTTAGTGCAAAAGCCATGTCCATACCGATATTCCCAACGACACCATGAGCTGCCCGAATCGGAACTTCGAGCTGGGAACAAGTCAGCTCCGCATGATCAGGTTCATCCTTCGACATCTTACCTTCAAAGATATTAACCGAACCGATAAACTCCGCTGTCATCCGGCTATTGGGGTTTTCATACACATCAAACGGCGCACCAACTTGACGAATCACACCTTGGTCCATAATCCCGACACGCGATGCCATGGTCATGGCTTCTTCCTGGTCGTGTGTAACCATCACACATGTCACTTCAACAGACTCAAGTATGTCGACGATTTCCAGCTGCATTTGCGTACGAAGCTTCTTATCAAGAGCGCCCATTGGCTCGTCTAAGAGTAACAATTTTGGTTCTTTAGCGAGACTCCGCGCTAACGCCACGCGTTGTTGCTGTCCACCGGATAACTGATGAGGCTTACGGTTCGCATACTCACTCATTCTAACTAAGGTCAGTACTTCTGCTACCTTCGCCTTAATAGCGGGTTTGCTCAACTTATCGTGCTTCAAACCGAATGCGATGTTCTGTTCAACGGTCATATGCGGAAATAAAGCATATGACTGAAACATCATGTTGATCGGTCTTTGATAAGGGGGAATCCTGGCCATTGATTGGCCATCCAACAGTATCTCTCCGCTAGTGAGACTCTCAAAGCCGGCTAGCATTCTTAGAAGAGTCGATTTACCGCAGCCTGAAGCACCTAGCAGTGCAAATATCTCTCCCTGGTATATCTCTAAGCTCACATCGTTTACAGCTCTAAAGCCGTCAAATTCCTTAGTGACGCTTTTTAATTGTACTTGTACTTTTGGTTGCGAGAGTTTGTTTGGTTCGCTGAGGGACATTCACTAGCTCCGGGCTAAACGGTTACTGCTTGTTTTGGTTTAAGCCTAATGTAAAGCAAATAGGCTGCCAAAAATATTGTTATTTAATACACAAGTGTTCGTTTTATTATACACGCACTATAAAACAACATTAGCCGACTGGAAACAAGAGCGGTTTGGTAATTAGTCTGTATGATCAAGACGATCTGTTAGATATTTCGCAATTTGATGAGAATATGGAAGGTCTAGAATAACGTCGTCTGCGTTATTTTGGTGCGCTTTATAATTCTACCCGCATCATTTTTGCGCCGTTACCGTACTTGGCCAAACTAGCCTCGTCTGCAGAGTTCACCACTTCAAAGCCTGCAACCTTACTCCAAAAGGAGCTGGATGCCTGCACTGCAACTAAAGTCATACTCTTCGCCCCCTTCGACTTCACTTCTGAGAGTAAACGCTCGACCGTAAGCTTACCAAGACCTCTTCCAGAACAAGATGGGTTCAACGCCATATCATGAAGGAAAACGTTCGTTTCCTCGCTATTTATAGAGGATAGTTTTTTTGAATTTAAGGGTGGAATTTGCGTCCTAGAGTAAGGATGCGCGAGTACGTAGCCAAGAACGTGGTGCGTAAGCTCATCCTGAATCAAGAAGCAGAAGTGTCCTAGGATATCCGCTTTTTCTTTGAGTACTTCAATATCCTCGACTAAGTCAGAAGAGTAAGCAAGGCGTTGGACACGGTCTACCTCCCGCCAATCTGCTAAGTCAGAGATGCTCACTAGTTTGATCATTGCCTTTCCCTCATATAAAAAAACCATGTAGTTGCATCAGCAAAAACATGGTTTTAATAAAACTTGGAACAGTCTTGCTAGACGTCCAGGTTAGTAACCTCAAGCGCGTTTGACTGAATGAAATCTCTACGTGGTTCCACTTCATCACCCATTAAGGTTGTGAAAATCAGGTCTGCCGCGACAGCATCCTCAATCGTCACCTTCATCATACGGCGAGTCTCCGGATCCATTGTCGTTTCCCATAACTGATCAGGATTCATCTCCCCCAAGCCTTTATAACGCTGAATCGCTAGTCCACGCTGTGCTTCTTTCATCAGTAAATCGAGCATTTGACCGAAATCAGAAACGGGTATTTTCTTCTCACCCTTTTGCACATACGCTGACTCTTCAAGCAAGCCTAGTAAAGCCTCAGATGTTTTAGAGATGGCAGCATACGAACCGCCTTCAATAAACTCTGTCTTAAGAATATAACTGGTAGAAATACCGTGCACGTATACATCGATCTTAGGCAGGAAAACGCTGTGCTCTTTATCTTCAAACACGCTTGCCATGTAATTAGTTCCGGTCGCCTTGTCCAAACCAAGATGTTCGGAAAACGCGCTAACCCACTCTTCAACCTGAGACTGATCTTTCAAAGATGCAGCATCTAAGCGACGTACTTTTAAAAGCGCGTTCAATGCTTTCTCAGGATAACTGCGTGATAACTTGCCTATGGTGTCTTTCGCCAACCGATAACTATTTACCAATGTTTCTAATGCTTCTCCAGTAAGAGCAGGAGCACTCTCATTAACAAATAGCTTAGTGTCATCTAAAGCCGATTGCGTTAGGTACGCTTCAAGCGATTTTTCATCTTTCAAATATTGCTCTTGCTTACCCTTTTTGACTTTATATAGAGGAGGCATAGCGATAAAAACATATCCCCGCTCTATAATTTCACGCATCTGTCTGAAGAAGAAAGTCAGCAACAATGTACGAATGTGCGAACCGTCAACATCAGCATCCGTCATAATAATGATGCTGTGGTATCTGAGTTTTTCAATATTATATTCTTCACGTCCGATCCCACAACCAAGAGCCGTAATCAGCGTTCCTACCTCTGCAGAAGAAAGCATTTTGTCGAACCGAGCTTTTTCCACATTGAGAATTTTACCCTTGAGGGGAAGGATAGCTTGAGTTTTTCGATCACGTCCTTGCTTCGCTGAACCTCCTGCAGAATCACCCTCCACTATGTAAAGTTCGGACAAGGCAGGATCTTTTTCCTGGCAATCGGCTAGTTTTCCAGGTAATCCCGCAATATCTAGAGCACCCTTTCGGCGGGTCATCTCACGTGCCTTTCTCGCCGCCTCTCGAGCTCGAGCAGCTTCGATCATTTTACCCACGATCAATTTAGCTTCTTGTGGGGCCTCCATCAGATATTCACCAAACGACGAGTTCATCTCCTGCTCTACAGCAGACTTAACTTCAGATGAAACAAGCTTATCTTTCGTTTGAGAAGAAAATTTAGGATCTGGTACTTTTACCGAGATCACGGCCGTCAGTCCTTCTCGAGCGTCATCTCCGGAAGTTGCAACTTTTGCGTTTTTCCCAAGTCCTTCGCGATCAATGTACTGATTGAGCGAACGAGTAAGTGACGCTCTAAACCCAGCTAAGTGAGTACCACCATCGCGCTGTGGGATATTGTTTGTAAAACAATAGATATTTTCTTGGAATCCATCATTCCACTGGAGTGCGACCTCGACTCCTACTCCATCTTCACGCTGTGTAGAGAAATAGAAAACTTGGTTGATCGTCGACTTATTTGTATTCAAATATTCGACAAATGCCTTTAAACCACCTTCATATTCAAATCGCTCTTCTTTACCAGAGCGCTCATCATGAAGAACAATACAGACCCCTGAGTTAAGAAACGCTAACTCTCGAATTCGCTTAGCAAGAAGATCATAGTGAAACTTAATGTTAGTGAACGTCTGTGGCGAAGGTTTAAAATGTACTTGTGTACCGCTGCTCTCGGTTGTACCGACAACTTTCAAACGCTCTTGAGGAACACCATCGTGATATACCTGTTCGTGTACTTCTCCGTTTCTTCTAATCGTTAGCTTTAGAAGACTAGACAACGCGTTAACAACCGATACACCTACACCATGCAGGCCACCTGAAACTTTATAAGTATTGTCATCGAACTTACCGCCAGCGTGGAGAACGGTCATAATTACTTCGGCGGCAGAAATCCCTTCTTCTTCATGGATGTCTGTTGGAATGCCGCGGCCATCATCAGAAACCGTGATAGATTCATCTTCATGAATTACAATCTTGATCTCGGAACAGTATCCGGCCAAAGCCTCATCAATCGAGTTATCTACAACTTCAAAGACCATGTGGTGTAAGCCTGTCCCATCGTCAGTATCACCGATGTACATGCCTGGTCTTTTCCTAACAGCGTCTAGACCTTTGAGGACTTTAATGCTTGAGGAGTCGTACGAATTAGGGGTATCACTCATTGTGTTTCCTGAGATATCTAAGTCTTTATAGTTAATGTATTAGCGGCGTTATCTTACCATGTTCCACGTGAAACATTCTTGTTTTGTGTGATAAATCTAGCTTGGAAATCAAGCGCTCATACAATGAATGATCGAGCCCGGTGGCAATTACACATGTCTCAAGCCCTTGCAATTGACCAAGCAAAACTTCCAAATTCGCTTCGTCTAACTCTGACGCGAGATCATCCAAAAGCAACATACAAGCTTTGTCTGTGGCACCATACAACACTTCAATCTGAGCCAGATGCAGCGCCAACACTAACAGTTTTTGCTGCCCCCTCGACAAACCTTCTTGGACAGGAAGACCATCGTAACTGAACTTCAAGTCTGCCCGATGAGCACCATAGTGCGTGGTGCGTCTTTTAATATCCTTGCCGCGACTAGCGATAAGAGAATCAAAAAGAGATTCACTGTTGGACCAACCCCGTGAATAGCTTACCTGAAGACGTTCCAGTACCTCTTCCCCAAATAAACGAGATGCCCTTAACCAAAAGGTCTCAATCACCCGCTCTATAATCGGCGCTCTGAGACAATGAATACGCTCGCCGAGCTCCGCCAACTGCTGATCCCAAACTGCAATTAGCTGCTCGTCAGGCCGACTTTGCTTCAACAGCGCTGCTCTCTGCTTTAAAACACCAGTGTATCGTTTCCAAACGTCGCCAAAAGAATGTTCCACGTGGAACACTAACCAATCGAATAACCTTCTACGGGAACTAGCACCACCTTCTAATAAGTTAAAACTTCTTGGCTCGACAATCTGAGTCGGCAACACCCAAGCGATCTCCGCAATACTTGCCGCATGCTCACCATCGATTTTCGCTACATAGCGATCGCTTATCGATTTTTTTAAGGCAATAACACGGCGACCATTCCCCGCCCTGCCAACGCCACAAATCACTCCGCGTAGGACAAACTCTTCATACGACCCAATATTAGAAATAATATTCTTCGTCTTGCTAGTACGAAAAGATTTTCCATTCAGCAAGGTATAGATGCTTTCTAGAAAGCTCGTTTTTCCGGAAGCATTGCTACCGAGTAGCACCACGAAATTAGCATCGAGCTGCAATGTTTGGACATCTAAATTCCTAAATCCTGATATAAAAAGCTCTTGCAACATCGTCGGTTAACAACACTCGGTATTAGAAGAATTCATAATAAACTATTAGGAGATCTACATAGAAAAAGAGCGCAACACCCGAAAGAGTGTGCGCTCTCAAAAAGCAATGATTTCGATCAGTGCAACATGCTCAATCGAGAATCAACAAACATGTCCAATTCAGGCGCGAGAATATGGACATATCGATCAAAGTACAAAAATTGTTTAAGCAATAACGCAAATTCTCTAGGAAAGTGAAGACCATTCTCTTCGCCTATCCGGACCATCTCTAACAGTAGATTATTCACATCATCTTCTTCACTGCTAGGATCACCCAACAACGCATAGTCAGGAACCATCACGTCCATCTTATTAAACACACCTTGAAGATCCTTAGATAACAGTGACGGATCAATATCCTTATCGGTCACCCCGATACGAATCATTGCATCAGCCATTCCATCGAAGTTACCAATCATAATTGAAGAAATAAAATCAGATACAGCTTCCCAAGTGCCGGACTGAATACGACCAACAATGCCAAAATCGATAAAACCTATCTTGCCGTTGTCGAGTACCAACAAATTTCCGGCATGTACATCCGCATGGAAAAACTCGCACTGTGTCAGACTAGCAAACCAAGTATTCATGGCCGTAATAAGGGTGCGCTCTGGATCATCACAATACTTTCTAATGCTATCTAAGTCTGTCAACGATGCACCGTAAAATCGTTCCATCGTTAAAATTCGACGCGTACTTGCCTGCTTATATACTTTCGGCACGACAACATCGTCATTACCAGACTCATCAAGGAAAGCGCGAAAGATCTCTAAATTATTCGCTTCTTTGATGAAATCGCATTCTTCCATCATTGTCTTTTGAATTTCATCGACAACGCCAGAAATAGACGTCCATGAAATCTTGGGTGCTACTTTTTCCAGCAAACGAGCCATTGCGTAAAGAAAATTCAAATCCGTTAATAGAACATTCTCAACGCCTGGTTTCTGTACCTTTATAACAACGTCTTCGCCACTAATTAGTCTTGCTGAATGAACTTGCGCTATTGACGCTGAAGCTAAGGGCGTGGGATCAATAAAGCTATATACCTCTTTAGGATCACAACCCAACTCAGATCGAATGATTCTCTCTACGACAGAAAATGGAAAGGGCGATGTTTGATCAAGGCAGTGTTGAAATTCATCGACATAATCCTTTGGGAAAAACGTCGGCGAACTAGCGACAAACTGTCCAAGCTTTATATAAGTTGCACCAAGTTCTTCAAACACTCGTCTCAACAAAACAGGATTAGCCGGGCGGTCGCCCAAAACCCATTTCGCTCCGTTTGTACTAAGTACACGAGCTGTTTGAGTAAGGCGCAAGGCTCCTTTCAATGAATTAAGTACTAATCCCATTTATTCTTCCTCATCCGCGTTAAAGACGCATTGGCATGACGACGTACAAACATCCGTCTTCATCACCAGACTCAATCAAGGCCGACGAACTTGCGTTAGATAATGTCATCTTAACGCTATCTGTTTTGATTGTGCTAAGCACGTCAATTAGATAGCCCACGTTAAACGCTATTTGTAGCTCTTGTCCGTCATAAATAATATCTAAGCTATCTTCGGCCTGCTCATGTTCCGGGTTATTTGCAAACACTTGGACTTGGCCGGGTGACAATTGCAACTGAATACCACGGATATTTTCATGAGACAAAATACTTGCACGTGTAAACATCGCTTTAAGTGATTCACGTTCTGCTACGATAACTTTGTCACCGCCCTGCGGAATTACTCGCTCATACTCAGGAAACTTTCCATCAATAAGCTTAGAAGTAAAACGATAGTTACCTATTTCAGACTGAATATGATTATCGCCAATCAAAATAGCGACTTCATCATCGCTATCGGAAAGTAACCGACTAAATTCCTGTACCCCTTTGCGAGGGACGATAACTTGTAGTTTATCGGCTAAGACTTGATCAGTGTCGACACTCGATAAAGCTAGACGGTGACCATCTGTTGCGACAGTTTTAACGTATTGATTTCCAATCTCTAAAAGCATCCCGTTTAGATAATAGCGGACATCTTGTTGAGCCATCGCGAAAGCAGTCGACTCAAGCATGGACTTAAAAGCGCCCTCGCTAAATCGAACTTCTATATCTTGCTCATTTTCGTCTGTATTCGGAAATTGATCAGCAGGTAACGTCGCCAAGGTAAAATGACTTTTACCAGCATGCAGGTGCGCCTTATCACCCTCTAAACTTAGTTCAACAACCGCATCTGCTGGTAAAGATCTACAAATATCAGAGAGTTTGCGTGCGGGAATAGTAGTGCGGCCCTCGCTAACAATACTTGCTTCTGGAAGCTTACATACCAGCTCCACTTCCATATTCGTACCAGTTAACGAAACAACGCCCTGCTCCGCTACAACAAGAATATTCGACAGTACAGGCATGGTCTGCTTTCGCTCAACCACTCCGGAGATAACCTGTAAAGGGCTTAAAATATCATCTCTGCTAATCGAAAATTTCATCAATGCTTGCCTTACATTACATAGTTAGTTTTCTAATAAAATTTGTGTATTCTTCCCGAATATTAGCATCGCTCTCTTTGAGTTCTGCTATTTTACGGCAAGCATGCAATACCGTCGTATGATCACGTCCACCAAATGCATCACCAATCTCAGGTAGACTATGATTTGTCAGCTCCTTAGACAATGTCATTGCTACCTGTCTTGGCCTAGCTATTGAACGAGTTCTTCTTCTTGACAGTAAATCCGCGACCTTGATCTTATAATACTCAGCCACCGTCTTTTGAATGTTGTTTACGCTGACCTGACGATCATGTACTAACAATAAATCCTTTAAACACTCTTGAGAAAATGCAGGAGTGATATCCTGACCACTGAAATTAGCGTTCGCTGCCACTAATTTCAAAGCACCCTCTAATTCCCGAACATTAGACCGAATTCTGTTTGCGATAAAAAAAGCCGATTCTTCACTAAGCAATACGTTATCTTGTTCTGCTTTACGCATCAAAATAGCAACGCGCGTCTCTAACTCGGGTGGTTCCAATTTCATTGACAACCCCCAACCAAAACGGGATGTCAGACGTTCTTCCATATTTTCAATTTCTTTTGGGTAGCGGTCGCAAGTGAGGATCATTTGCTGACCGCCCTCAAGCAAAGCGTTAAACGTATGAAAAAACTCTTCCTGAGATCTCTCTTTTCCAGCAAAGAATTGAATATCGTCTATCAAAAGCACATCTACAGAACGGTAGTACTTCTTAAACTTGGCAATATCGTTTCGCTGTAATGCCTTAACCATATCCGCTACAAAACGTTCTGAATGTAAGTACACGATCCTCGCTTTTGGATTACGTGCTTTGATCTCATTGCCAACCGCATGCATCAAGTGCGTTTTACCTAGACCAACGTCGCCATATAAAAACAACGGGTTATACGATGCTCCAGGCTTATCTGCAACTTGTACCGCCGCCGCCCTCGCCAACTGGTTAGATTTACCTTCGACGAAGGTATCGAACGTAAATTTGTCATTTAGTGCACTTTTATGCTCTACAACGCCAGTTTCTTTATTGTCCGACGAAGAGGCATCTTTACTTACATGCAGCGCCCGGTTGTTCTCTTTAAAAGAGGAACTCGTCCGCTCAGAGGTGGTTCGCGATTGGCTTACATCGGATATCTGACTAATTCGTGAATTCTTAATTGCGTGTCTATCAGCTTCGATTACCGAACCTTGTGATGCGTTATCTGTAGAACTTGCTTTAGGCGCATGCCCTATTGAGACCCTGACCGGTAAGGATTTACCAGAGAGTTCTACCACCAAATCACCAATACGTTTGCGATAATGATCGTTAACAAAATCGAGGACAAAACGGTTTGGCGCAAATAGGGAGAAAACATCATCGACGATCGCTGCTTGTAATGGTTTCAACCACATATTGAATTTTTGCGCGGACTCCTCCTGTTCTAAACGAGCCAGGCAATTATCCCAAACTGATTCAAGCATTCGCTAACCATATTAGTTATTACGTTCGATATAAAACCTCGTCAATCTACTTAAATAACATCGGGCACTTTGAACAAAGCACGCTATCTAAACGACCAGGAATTTGAGTACTCGAAAACAAGAAGACCACATCAACGTGATGTTGTTTAAAGCAAAACCGTTGAAATTCGTCAATTGCTTCTTTTTTCCAAGAGGATGTGCAGTTTAACGTGTTCAATCGTTACTTTCTAGCCCATCAATTCCAATCGATTCACAGGCTGTGCATAATTTTATTCAATATTTTCAGTAATATACGTACTTATAAACACCATTGTGCACAAAAATACGAGCAAAAATAGTTTAAAAACTTATCCACAGTAAGGGGTTACTAACTTGTGTTTTAACTTATGGATAAAACATTGAATAGTGACCATGAAAACTATCCACAAAACTATACCTCGCACTATACATACACTGTCTACAAGGTTAAGCGTGTACTTACTATTTCCCTAAGTTGTTAATTTTATTCTAAGAAAAAGACTTATTCACAAAAATTGGGTTCGTTAATAATAT
>NZ_LWFT01000527.1:0-3956 GCF_001635105.1 Oleiphilus sp. HI0079 | reverse complement strand
TTTTGCCAAGCTGGGTCAGCGGTTAATACATGTGCTTGATGCGCGAACTGTAGACGGCTTTGTCTATCGCGTAGATATGCGCTTGCGTCCGTATGGCAGTAGCGGTGCGTTGGCGCTTAATTTTGCTAGCTTCGAAGATTACTTTTATACACAAGGGCGGGAGTGGGAGCGCTTTGCAATGATTAAAGCGCGTGCGATCACCGGCTTGCCGGCGGATCGCGCTTATTTGATTGAAAAAATCGTTCAGCCCTTTGTCTATCGTCGCTATCCGGATTACTCGAGCTTTGAGGCTTTGAGAGAGATGAAGAGGCTAATTAAGTCGGAGGTGCATCGAAAGGGTGGTGAGCAGAACATTAAGCTGGGTAACGGCGGTATTCGGGAGATTGAGTTTATTGCCCAAGCGACGCAGTTGATATATGGAGGGCGTGACCAACGACTCCAAGATACTGGTCTTCAATCGGTTTATAGCACCTTGGCCGAGGCGGAGTATTTGCCCGGCGAGTGGGTGAAAACGCTACTCGAAACATATCGCTATTTGCGTGATATGGAGCATGGAATCCAAGGTTTCAAGGATCAACAAACCCAGCTGCTGCCGCAAGATCAAACGGCTCAATCCGCTCTAGTGGCCGCAATGCAAGAAGATAGTTGGGAGGTAATGATTGCGCGCATGAGCGACCTGCGTGCCAATGTCACGGCGGTGTTTGAAGACTTCTTGCATGAAGAGGGTGATGCGAGTGCAGATCAGACCGAGTCCGACTATCACTGGCTTCAGCTCTGGCTCGATCAAGACGTGACCGCAGAGGACTGGCAGGCAGAGTTTCTCCGCGCCGGTTTTGATGAGCCTGAGCTGTGCACAAAGGCTTTGATGGATTTGCACGAGTTGCCGCGTTTTCGTCAGATGTCTGCGTCTGCGCGTGATCGATTCAAAGAGTTTCTGCCTCGATTGCTAGACACGATCACAGAATCTGGTGCCTGTGCGCTTACGCTTGAGCGCGTGCTAAAAGTTGTGCAGTCGGTGCTTGGCCGAACCATCTACTTGGTGCTGTTGAACGAGAATGCCGAGGCGCTACGGCAGCTTTGTAAGCTATGCGCTGAAAGCCAATGGTTTGCGGATCATATCGCTGCGACGCCGGTGGTCTTGGATGATTTACTTGATCCGAAATCGTTATATTCGCCGCCTCCGCGCGAGGCGCTGAGCGATGAGCTTCGCCAGTCTTTACTTCGTATTCCTGAGGATGACTTAGAAGCGCAGATGGATTGTCTGCGCAATTTCAAACAGTCACATATGTTGCGTGTAGCGGCGGCCGAGATAAGCGATGTACTACCTGTCATGAAAGTAAGTGATTACTTAACCTGGCTTGCCGAGGCGTGTGTTGAAGCAGCGATGGAAATCGCATGGCGAAATTTGGTGCAAAAGCATGGTTATCCATCAGCGAAAGGGCGGGCTATTGAACCGGTAGATTGCGCCGGCTTTGCAGTCGTCGGTTATGGCAAGTTGGGCGGTATAGAGCTTGGGTATAGTTCGGATCTGGATATGGTGTTTATCTACAACGCGGAAGATTTTGGTTCGACTGATGGAGATAAGCAGATCAATAACCAACTGTTTTACACCCGGCTAGGTCAGCGACTTGTGCATATACTGGGAGCGCAGACAACGCAGGGCTATTGCTACGAAGTAGATATGCGTTTACGGCCATCTGGTAACTCTGGCATGTTGGTTTCTTCGCTCGCAGCTTTTGAAAAGTATCAGCATAACGATGCTTGGACGTGGGAGCATCAGGCGCTCGTTCGGGCTAGGTTTATTGCTGGCGATTCTGCTTTAGGAGGCGAGTTCGATCGAGTGCGTCAGGACGTGCTTTGCAAGCAGCGCGATCTTACTGATTTGCTGGCCGAAGTGGCTGGAATGCGTCAAAAAATGCGCCTCGCTGCGGTGGATAAGCTCAAATCGCAAGAAATAGCGGATCAGAATATCAAGCAGGGTCGAGGTGGGTTGATTGATATTGAGTTCATTACCCAGTATCTGATTCTAGCTTATGCTCAGGACTACCCTGAGCTTGTGCGTTGGACCGACAATGTTCGCTTGCTTGAATCTCTAGCGGCCACCGTCGATGTGCCTTTGGAGTTTGCGGTCTTGATTGATGCGTACCGAGCTTTACGGTCGGCGCTGCACCGAAAGAGTCTCTCGGGTGTCAGTTATCCCGGTGGTCTGAATGGCTTTGCCAAAGAGCGAGAGCAGGTGCAGCGCGCTTTTGCCGAGTTGTTCAAAGAATGACTCTAGAGCCCTGTTTATCCGTAGGCTAAGACAATCTTAGGTGCTAGAATACGCAACCTTTTTGTTTAATTTGAGATCATAATGCCGGTTTGTCCGGCATACGTAAGGAGTGGTGCGCAATGTCGATGGCTGATAGAGATGGCCTCATTTGGTTTGATGGTGAAATGGTTCCTTGGCGCGATGCGCAGGTGCACGTGTTAACACACACACTTCATTACGGCATGGGTGTCTTTGAGGGCGTTCGTGCATACGAGACAGACAAAGGTACTGCGATCTTTAAACTTCAGGATCATACCGACCGTCTTTTCCGTTCTGCGCACATTATGCGCATGGATATGCCGTTCTCTAAAGAAGAGATTAATCAGGCTCAACTTGCTGTCGTAAAAGAAAATAACCTGAAAGAAGCCTACCTTCGCCCGATGGTTTTTTACGGATCAGAAGGTATGGGTTTGCGTGCCGATAACTTGAAAGTGCACGTTATTGCGGCCGCATGGGAGTGGCCGTCATATATGTCGCCTGAGTTGCGCGAGAAAGGCATTAAAGTACGCACATCATCTTACACCCGCCACCATGTAAACATCAGCATGTGTAAAGCGAAAGCCAATGGTCACTACATCAATTCGATGTTGGCATTGCGTGAAGCTTTAGATTGCGGTTGCGACGAAGCTTTGTTGCTGGACAACGAAGGTTATGTTGCCGAAGGTTCTGGTGAGAACATTTTCATTATTCGTGAAGGCATCATGTTTACCCCAGAGCTGACCTCTTGCCTTGACGGGCTTACGCGTCGCACTATCTTTAGCTTTGCCGAGGAGCTTGGGGTCAAGATTGTTGAGAAGCGGATTACGCGAGACGAGGTCTATGTCGCGGATGAAGCTTTCTTCACCGGCACTGCAGCCGAGGTTCTACCAATTCGTGAGTTAGATGGTCGTCAAATTGGTAACGGTCGTCGCGGTGAGTTGACCGAGAAGTTCCAGACGATGTATTTCGATACGGTGAAAGGACGTCGCCCTCAAAATGCTGATTGGTTGAGCTACGTTTAAACCTGCGGGAGAGCGCGCTTGAAAATATTTGTCGTAGGCCCATCTTGGGTTGGCGATATGGTGATGGCGCAGAGTCTGTTTAAAGCTCTGCGTCAGCGCTTTCCTGATGCACGTATTGACGTGCTCGCGCCTGCTTGGAGTCGCCCCATTATTGAGGCGATGCCTGAGGTTCATCAGGCGATTGATATGCCCTTGGGCCATGGAGCTCTAGAGATTAAGACACGACGGGCACTTGGTCATTCCCTCCGCAAAGAAAAATACGACTGGGCGATTGTATTGCCAAACTCGCTTAAGTCTGCCTTGATTCCATGGTTTGCTAACATTCCGCGTCGCACCGGCTGGAAAGGTGAAATGCGCTATGGCTTGTTGAACGATTTGCGCAAGCTGGATAAGTCTATCTTTTCACTGATGGTGCATAAGTATGTTGGCCTTGCCTACGACAAAGGTACGACGCCTGATTCTTTCGAGTGCCCTACTCCTTCGTTAGTACCTGCTGCTGAGAATATTTCTAATGCCCTGCAAAAATATTCTTTAAGTACCGAGCAGCGTATTCTTGCCTTATGCCCGGGCGCAGAGTTTGGTCGTGCGAAAAAATGGCCGGAGCGGCATTATGCCGAAATTGCAAAGCGCCATATTCAAGAGGG
>NZ_LWFT01000526.1:0-10030 GCF_001635105.1 Oleiphilus sp. HI0079 | reverse complement strand
CTTTCATGTTTTCCTCTACTCGTAAGCTAAATCAATCACTCTACAAAACGAAAAAGCCACCGAGTACTGAAAACTGTGCTCGGTGGCCAAAAAATTTGGATTGTAAATCGGCGGCGCGATTCTACTTTAAAACTTACTCAACCAAAACGTCTATCGTGTCTTCTTTGTAAACATTGTTGTTCTCGTCGTCGTAAACCGCTTCAATTTCTGTACGGCCAATCTGGTTAAAGCTGACTTCGCCTTTGTCTGCGCCATCATTACTGATGGTTGCTGCGCTTCCAGAAATAGTGGATCTCACTGACCAATCAGTAAACTCGCTATCGGTTACATCCAGTTCACTGGCATCGCTGTATCGAAGAAACGCTCTTAGCTCGATCGGGCTGTCTGACGTTTCAAAAGGACCAGCAGGGCTTGTACTCGCGTTTTCATAACGAATAATAAGCTCGGAGACCGTTTTTGGCTCAGTCACTGTCACCGTGACAGGACTTGTCGTAAGACCGCCACAACTTGCCGTAATCACAGTGCTACCCACCGCCGATCCAGCTGTAACGACCCCTGAAGAATCAATCGTCAACACGCCGGTTGGGTTATCCGTATAGTTGGCAATTGTGGATACATTCCGCGTCTCACTCGAATCTGTCACGTTCACCGTGAGACTTTTCGAGGCCGCTATGTCGAGACTGAAATCCGCATCAGGCGCTAACGTAATTGCCGTGAGACTATCGGAAACAACTAAAGCCTGAGATGCGACTTGCCCTCGGTAAGTCGCCTCAAGCGTCACATTGCCGGCATCTAGCGTATCGAGAACACCGCTACCGTTGATCTTCGCGATAGCAATATCTGAGCTACTCCATACAGTCACAAGCTCACTGACATTACTTGTACGGCCGTCATCATAAGTGCCATCAACGCGCAACGACGTGCCTGCCAGACATTCCGAAAGCGACGCCGGAAGATTGGAGAAACTAAGACCGGTTAGCTGCGCAGTCGAGACATCAACAGGTAAGCGCGCATTTAGGTAGCTCCAAGATACAAGCACCTCTGCATTCCCCGAGACACTGCCAGCTGAAACTAAGCCTGTCTCATCTACAGTAAACACACCAGAGTCGCTACTGACCCACACAACTCGATCACTGACATCTTCCGTACTGCCATCACCAAGAGTTGCGATAACAGAAAACTGCGATGTGGCGTCCGCTTCCAAGATGGCGCCCTGTTTACCCGGCATAATTTGTATGCTCTGCACATCGTTTTCCACCACTTCGACTGCCGCCACAAAGGCTCGCTCACCTTCTTCATTTCTACACGCAGAAAGCACAAAGACGCTCATCAACAAAAGAAGAAACGAAAGTGAAGAGTTCAGTTTGAGACTAGAAAGCATAACGAAGCGCCGCTCCCACTGTATCGATTTTAATTTGGCCGGAAGAATAGTGGCGCTGCCAACGCGCACTGACATACCATTGAGAGTCCGCATCAAAAAGCTGCTCTTGCAGCCCTACACCATAGGCAAAGCCTTCAAAGCGCTCGGTGCTCAAGCTTTGACTTGTGTCTTCTCTCTTCAACTCAAGCTCGTGCGACGAAAAACCCAATAAGATAAACGCCTTTGTACCTCTTCGCGAGGGAGACTCAAAACGGGCACCGACACCGTAGCCCAACCCGACCGCTTGATTCAAGTTGTTGTCTGTGTCGTCCACGACCCCTTGGCTTACAAAAGCCTCCAGAGAGATGAGTTGATGAACGTACAACCCGCCCTTGAGCTCTGTCGCCCCCAACTGAAAATCTTTCTCGTCCACAGATTGCAGGACGACATTACCGGCCAACTCGGCATACGCTGCAGGTTCAGCATTGGCAACGCTCGAAGAGATAAAAAGCACAAATAGAAGTAGTCGCATAGTTTTGTTGTTGTCTTTGTTATACGTATTGAGCTGGGATCGTCTCGCATCTTGCGACTTATAACTAATAAGAATTAAAAGCTAACGGCTTTTTCTATAATCGTTTTAACACAAACAGCGAAAGAACAAATCTCAACTATATTCTAGTTCCGTCACGACAGGAATGTGACGCCAACATTGGTTACTTAAGAACGCAAAAGCGTCATCAAAGTTAAAGGATTTTCTCACGACTCGCTAACTAAAAGAAGTGGGAAGTAGAAGTTTAGGACAAGCATTTAATCCAACGGGCGGGCAAGATGAATATGTTCGAAAATCTCAGTTTAAAAATGAAGCTAGGGCTCGGCTTTGCCATCCCTCTCGTACTGTTCACAATTATCTCGGTGGTAGGAAGCCAGACGCTTTCCCATCTTATAGAGAGCCAAAAAACAGTCGATAAAGACCACAAGATTATCGAAAAAGGGGACGAGTTGTTCGCCGCTGTTACCGAAATGGAGTCCGGCTTACGAGGCTACCTCATCACTGGAAGAGAAAGCTACTTAGAGCCTTACCGAGAAGGGAAACAACATTTTGATAAGCTTATCGAGGCCGTTGCACCGCTTATTCAAGATGACTCAGCGCAAACAAGTCGCATTGATCAAGTTAGAATGCTGGAGCGTTCGTGGCAATCTGAGCACTTTCGCGAAGCAATAAATCTGCACGAGAAAATACTCTCAGGGGAGAGGCCATTAAGTACACTGACAAGCTTCGTAACGTCCAGTAATGGCCCCGTCTACATGGAAGACATGCGCAAGATTCTGCAAGATTTTATTGCCGAAGAACGCAAGTTGATCGCGATTCACCAAGATGAAAATAGCGCAACTGCTAGCTTTGCAACCACGAGCACGTACTTGGGCTCAGGCATCGCGATACTGATCGGCATTATCGCTGCCGCACTACTGACTCGAAACATCACTCGAGCGCTTGGCGGTGAGCCATCCTATGCCGCGAGCGTAGCAACCAAAATCGCTAACAACGAGCTTGGCGAAGATGTCCAGGCCCAAGAAGGCGACGAGACAAGTTTGATTGCCGCAATGAAGGCCATGCAGATCAACCTCCGACAGCGCATGGAAGACGACCGCATCGCATTGGCCGAGACTTCCAGAATCAAAAGTGCGCTGGATGTCTGTGATACCAATGTGATGATGGCAGACCCGGATTTCAACATCGTTTACATGAACGATGCCATCAAAGATATGATGGCCACCGCAGAATCCGATTTGCGCAAGGATCTTCCTAACTTTGATGCGCGCAACCTGATGGGTAAAAACATTGATACTTTCCACAAAAATCCCGCTCATCAACGGAATATGATTGAAGGACTCAGGGATACATTCCGAGGCGATATCAACGTCGGCGGACGCACCTTTGGTTTAATCGCGACCCCGATTTTTGGCGAGAATCAAGAGCGCTTAGGCACCGTTGTCGAATGGGATGATAAAACAGAGCGCTTGGCTCTTGAAAAAGAAGCCGCAGCGATCGCCGCAGACAACGCACGCATTAAAACAGCACTCGATAGCGTCACTGCAAATGTGATGATGGCCGATGCAGATCGTAATATCATCTATGCAAATGATGCCGTACTGGACACACTTCGCGCGGCAGCAGACGATATTCGCAAAGACTTGCCGAACTTCAATCCCGAAACATTAGTCGGCGGTACAATCGATCAATTCCACAAAAACCCTCAACACCAGATCCAAATTTTGGATCGCCTGACGAGCACTACTCGAACAAAAATCGAGGTTGGTGGCCGCCACATGCACCTCATTGTGAACCCTGTGAGCGATAAAGATGGCAACCGTATCGGTACCGTTGTTGAGTGGAACGATAAGACCGCAGAAGTTCGCATTCAAGAAGAGATGGACAACATTATCGCCGCGGCAAACGATGGCGATCTCAGTGAGCGCATTGGACTAGACGATAAAGACGGATTCTTTAAACAACTAAGCACAGGTTTAAACACCCTACTTGATAAAACCTCTTCATTCGTTCACGACATGAGCCATATGTTTGAGGCGATGTCCGAGGGCGATCTGACAACCACCATTACAAATGAGTACCGTGGTGAGTTCGACAACATTAAAACCAACGCCAATAACACCGTCACTAAGCTAAATGAGGTGTTATTGAAGATTCAAAATGCTGCAGGAGCCGTTAGAAGCTCTGCCAACGAAGTCGCACAAGGCTCGGACGACTTGAGCCGACGAACAGAGTCTCAGGCCAGTTCATTGGAAGAGACTGCGTCCAGCATGGAAGAAATGACTTCTACCGTGAAGCAATCGAGTGAGAATGCCTCGGAAGCAAACAACCTTGCCGCTGAAGCGAAATCGAAAGCGCAGGCCGGTGGCGAAGTTGTGGAAGATGCCGTCAATGCCATGAGCGAGATCCTCGACTCAAGTAATAAAATTAACGACATCATTGGTGTTATCGACGAGATTGCTTTCCAAACCAATCTACTCGCGCTGAATGCTGCAGTTGAAGCAGCACGTGCAGGCGAACAGGGCCGCGGATTTGCGGTTGTCGCGGGCGAAGTTCGAACCCTTTCACAACGCTCTGCCGCAGCGGCAAAAGAGATCAAAGATTTAATCAGAGATAGCGTGAGCAAAGTGGAGTCTGGCTCCACTTTAGTGAACCAGAGTGGTGAAACGCTTGCGGACATCGTCTCTGCCGTTGATCGTGTAGCTACCATGATCAATGACGTAAACAATGCTGCAATTGAACAAAACGCAGGCATTAGTCAGATTAACCAAGCAGTTACCCAAATGGATGAAATGACGCAGCAGAACGCAGCACTCGTCGAAGAGACATCGGCTGCGAGCCGCAGTATGTCGGAAGAAGCCAACAATATGGCGAGCATGATTTCATTCTTCAGCCTACAGGGAGGCATGAGCATGTCAGCAGCACCCATGATGACAGCATCTGCACCGGCACAAGCCGCGCCCGTAATGACCTATGAGCCACCAAGAGCGAGCAGTGGCAGCAGCGGCGATAGCAGTGCAGCCTCTTTCTCTAGCCAAGATGACTGGGAAGACTTTTAGAGAAGCCTAGGCTTCGAGACAACAAGCCCGGATACCCTCCGGGCTTTTTTTTGCTTTAACGTGCTAAAGTAACAAACCACTTGAAGCGATAAGATATAGTCTTGAGATGCGACTCTTTACTGCGTTAGACATTAAACCGGAAGATAGAAAACGTATCTTCAGCTGGGCAGACAGTTATCTTCTTTTACCAACAGGAAAAATCGCACAGACCAATTATCACATTACCTTGGCATTCTTTGGCGACATCCAACAACAGAACATTGAGCCTCTTGTTAACCAACTTACGACCCTCAACGAACGCTCCTCCCTCCGCCCCTTCTTAATACGATTAGATCAGGTCGCCTTTTGGCCAAAAACTGGCATTATCTGGATTGGCCCAAGTGCTTGGCCACAGGATCTAAGCCGTTTGTCAGCAAGTCACGCAAGTGCCGGAACACGCTATGGTGCAAGAAAATCCAACCGAGCATATCAACCACACATTAGTCTCACGCGTGGAGCCCAAGAGATGTCTCCACCTCTACTTGCTCCTGCAATCGAGTTGCAGATCAGCGACGTAGCGTTATATGAGTCACAGCAGAATTCATATGGAAAAGTCGAGTACCACCCTGTTGAGCGCTGGCATTTATAAATCAAATTACGAGAGAGACTCTGTCTTTATGGATAACTCAAACAAAATTCTGTTCCCCATCCTGCTTTTAATGGCAGCGCTATTGAGCGGCTGCACCGGGATTCCAAAAAATGTTCAACCTGTTTCAGATTTTGAGTTAGATCGCTATTTAGGTAAATGGTATGAAATTGCGAGACTAGACCATAGCTTCGAAAGAGGACTCAGCAAGGTCACTGCAGAGTATACTTTGCGATCAGACGGCGGCGTGCGAGTTCTCAATAGAGGCTATTCCTTGGAAGAACAAACATGGAACGAGGCGGAGGGCAAAGCGTATTTTGTCGAAGACTCTAAAACGGGGCACCTTAAGGTCAGTTTTTTTGGGCCCTTCTATGCCTCGTATGTCATTGCCGAACTAGATCAGAAAAACTATCAGCATGCCTTCATTACCGGACCCGATACAGACTACCTATGGCTACTATCACGCACGCCTGAGATCACTAAAGACACGCGCGCAGAGTTTTTAGAATTTGCACAAACAAAAGGTTTTGCCACGGAAGAGCTCATCTGGGTCGCGCAATAAGTTCCGCGCAAAGGAAGCACTATATACAAACGCGAGGGACTCGGGCTGTAATCGCAGTGCAAAGCTGATAGGAAATTGTGCCAGCATGCTCTGCGACTTCATCAATTGAGAGCTCGGCGCCCCAAAATTCGACTTCAGAGCCGATATTAACATTGCGCACTTCGGTCACGTCGATGGTAATCAAATCCATAGATACACGACCGACAAGCGGGGCGCGCTGACCATCGACCATAACAGGTGTCCCGCTAGGCGCATGACGGGGATAACCATCGCCGTAGCCCATCGCCACCGTTGCAATAATGGTTTTTCTCAGTGCCGTCCAAGTATCTCCGTACCCCACCGTCTCACCTGTTTCAATCTCACGGAGGGCAATCACTTCGGATTTCAAATGCATCACCGGCTTTAAACCATCCGTTACTGAAGGGATCAAAGGTACCGGATTGCCCCCGTAAAGTACGATTCCTGGGCGAACAATTTGCTCTTGAAACTCGGGATGAAGCAACAGCGCTGCCGAATTACACAAGGACAATGATGGTGCTTGAGCAAGCTGATTCGCATCTGAGCCGCTCAGCACCGAATGAAAGCGGCTAACCTGAGTGGATATAGAAGTGCTTCGCGGGTCATCAGCACTGGCAAAATGGGTCATTACAGTCTCTAACTGCATCTTTTTGGATTTACCAATCCTTTGCAGACAGTCTCGGAAATCATCTTCATTCAAGCCCAGGCGATGCATACCAGAGTCGACTTTCAACCAAACCCGTCCTTCATAACCCGCATTCTCTAGACAGTCTAGCTGGAAAAGACTATGGATCACAAAGACCGCTGAATGCCCCCTAAGTTTGTCAACGCAAGCACTATTGAATAAGCCCTCTAGCAAGATAACCTCACCAGAATAACCAAGATCAATCAAGGTTAACGCTTCTTCCACGCAGGCTACCGCTACGCGATGATGCTTAAAAGCGGGCAAAAGGTTCTCAACCCCATGGCCATAGGCATCCGCCTTGACCACCAGCAACAGCTCTGAGTTGGACGCTTGGCGCTGAAGAAATTGAATGTTCTCTGAAAATGCGGCTTGGTCGATATAAGCAACTGCTGGTCTAGACATAGCCTATAGCGCCTTAAAACTCGTTATTGTAATCAACGTGAGCAAGATCATTAAACTTGGTGAACTGGCCTTGGAACTGCAATTTCACCTTGCCGATCGGGCCGTTACGTTGTTTACCAATAATAATCTCGGCAATACCTTTATCAGGACTCTCTTCGTTGTAGTACTCGTCACGATAGATAAACATAATGACATCCGCATCCTGCTCAATCGCTCCTGATTCTCGCAAATCAGAGTTCATCGGACGCTTATCCGTTCGTGATTCCAGACCTCGGTTCAACTGAGAAAGCGCCACCACCGGACACTGCAACTCCTTCGCTAAAGCTTTAAGAGATCGCGAGATCTCAGAAATCTCCGCTGTTCGGCCTTCATTCATTCCTGGTATTTGCATTAGCTGAAGATAATCGACCATGATCATACCAATCTGACCTACTTCACGAGCAACGCGGCGCGCGCGCGAACGCACCTCAGTCGGGCTCAAGCCAGCAGTATCATCAATAAATAGAGGCCTATCTTTCAGAATCTTTGCCGCAGATGAGAGCCTCGGCCAGTCTTCCTCATCTAACTTACCCGATCGCACCTTTGTTTGGTTAATCTGACCAAGTGAGCTGAGCATACGCATCAAGATTGAGTCAGCCGGCATCTCCATACTAAAAACTAGCACAGGCACTTCCGCTTTTATCAACGCGGACTCAACGAGGTTCATCGCAAACGCTGTTTTACCCATCGACGGGCGCGCTGCAACGATCACCAAATCTGAAGACTGCAGGCCTGACGTCATGTCATCGAGATCTTTGAAACCCGTGGTGACACCGGTAATACCGTCAGGGGCATCAAACAGCTCTTCAATCCGCTCCAGAGTTTTGGTGAGCACTGGGTTGACACTGACGGGGCCGGTTTCCTGCCCCGCACTGCTCTCAGATATCTGGAAAACCTTCCTCTCCGCTTCGTCAAGCAATTCGTTCGTGCTGCGTCCAGTAGGATTAAATGCGCTGTCAGAAATTTCGCCAGAAATCTGAATAAGTCGGCGTAAAACAGCACGTTCATGCACGATATTGGAGTAAGAGCGAACATTACTTGCACTCGGCGTTTTTTCGACCAACTCCGTTAGGTAGGCCATCCCACCGGCATTTTCGAGCTCGCCAAGCCGCTGCAACTCTTCAGAGACGGTGATGACGTCAATCGGATTTCCCTGAGTCGCAAGGCGACTCACCACACGAAACAATAGACGGTGGTCCTGACGATAGAAATCATCCTCAATAACCTTATCACCAACAACATCCCACTTGCTGTTATCAAGCAGCAACCCTCCAAGAATCGATTGTTCCGCTTCAATAGAGTGTGGTGGGGTTTTTAATCCTAAGGTTTCTTTGTCGGACACAGGCTAGAGAAACTCCGAAGTATGGCAGGGTTCAAAGGGTAAGATTATTCGAAAACTCACAAACAAATAAGCCCCAAGAATATACAGGATATCCTTAGGGCTTAGAAGCAGATGCCAACTTAAAAAATGGGCGTCTGCTATTTCTTATCCGCGATCAGCGGAAAGAATTATTCTGCTACAACAGCTAGGTTGATAGTCGCAGTTACATCACTGTGCAACTGGATATCAATCTCGTAGTCACCAACTGCACGGATCGGACCTTCAGGAAGGCGAACCTCAGATTTGCTAACTTCGGTGCCAGCAGCGGTTACCGCATCTGCTACATCGCGAACACCAATTGAACCAAACAGCTTACCTTCATCGCCAGCTTTTGACGTGATAGTAACTGATTTCTCGTTCAACTCAGCTGCACGAGCTTCTGCTGCTGCCAATTTCTCAGCAGCTGCTTTTTCAAGCTCTGCACGGCGCGCTTCGAACTGCGCAACATTCTCTGCGTTTGCAGGAACGGCTTTGCCAAATGGAACCAAGAAGTTACGACCAAAGCCAGATTTAACTGTTACTTTGTCGCCAAGACCGCCTAGCTTACCAACTTTTTCGAGTAGAATGACTTCCATCTCGCTATCCTCAACTATTAAATCGAATTGTCTCTTTGTGCGAACAAGGATGTTTCTTCACAGCCATCTTCTTCAACACAAGCGCTTCGTTATGCGTCTGGTGAAGACTGAACCCTACTTCTTATATCTACTGCGCTATCCAATAAAGCCATGAGCGCAATGATTGCTAAGAAGGTCGGGAACAGAACGACGACTAATGCGTAGAAGCCGATCATCCATTGTCCGCCTAAATTTTTCTTGCCGATCAAACCGTGCACTAACGCGAACCCGCAAATCAGAATTGGTACTAAACCACTGAAAACCAGTAGATAGCCATCCAATCCAATAGCAGGCCCAATCAACATAACAATAACTATTGCTGTCATGTCCATTGAACTCATACGAAGCTGGTGAAATTCTTCCCGCCAGCCCCCCGGCTTAAACAATGCTGCCTGCCAAGACCGCGCGAGAAACAAACTCCCCACGCTCATGGCAAAAAATGATGCTGCAAAGCTCGCAATTAGTAAGGCATGGAATGAAGCCCTAAGCTCATCATCTACCTGTAGCTGCGCATCTTCGGCCAACTGTTTGAGAAGTTCATCCGTCACAGTGAGCAACATTTCTATCGCTTCGGGCATCAAAACTGGTGTCATAACACCAATCAAAATACTGAATCCAAAGCCAAACAACAGTGTTCTGCGCATGGAAACGCTGATTCTCAAAACCTCTGCCAAAGCAAACGTTGATATCAACACTACCAACGTTTGCTTTGGCAGAGGTTTTGAGAATCAGCGT
>NZ_LWFT01000525.1:0-4586 GCF_001635105.1 Oleiphilus sp. HI0079 | reverse complement strand
CTCGAAAAGCATATTCAATTTGTCGAAGTTTCGCCTGCTTGCCTGGTTGATCGACTGCATCTCTTGAATGAGCTGAAACTCAGCTGTGTTCAATGACGCCGCATTTATTCGCATATTCTCCATGTTCTTCGCGTCTATCTGGGCGGTCACAATGATCGCGATACAACCAAACACGAGCAAAAGAAGAAAAATGATCAGGCGACGCAGCGATTGAAGTCTCATTACTTCACTCCGCTAATGGCCGCAGCGTTTAAACGATTTGGCACAGGCGATCCGTCCAGGGTTTTTAAGAAAGCAACAATATCCAAGGCTTGCTCTTCCTCTAACGAAAACCCTAACTGGTAATAAGCCATTTTTATCACTGCGTCCTCCAAGGTATCGACGCTGCCATCATGAAAGTACGGTGCCGTTTGCGCCACATTGCGTAACGACGGCACCCGAAATTTATAGCGATCTTGATCGCGCTTTGTGACATTAAACAACCCTAGGTCTGACTCTTTAACATCACCCCGATCGGCGAAATAATTTCCCATCAACCCAAGATACTGATACATGTTGCCGCCAAGGTTCACGCCTTGGTGACAACCGGCGCAGCCCAATGAGAGAAACAGATTTAAGCCTTTGCGTTCTTGCTCATTTAACAAGGAAACGTCACCTGCAAGAAACGCGTCAAACCGGCTTGGGGTGAGCAAGCTGTTTTCAAAGGCAACAATGGCCGCCTTGATATTGCTTGGCGAGATGCCCTCTTCAAACAAGCTAAGAAAGCGCTCTTGATAGTGCTTATCGGCTTTCACGCGCTCTACTATTTGCGGCCAAGAGCTATCCATTTCATTTGTATCATGAATCGGACCATCTATTTGATCTGCTAGGCTTGCCGCTCTACCATCCCAAAACTGGACAAAGTTCAAGCCTGCATTCATGACCGTGGGCGCATTCACTGTGCCTAGCCGACCTTGCGTACCGATAGAAATAGCTAGTTGATCATCGCCTCCCGTCGTCAATTGATGACAAGAAGCGCAACTAACGTCCATGCTGCCGCTTAGACGGGCATCGTGAAAGAGCCGCTCCCCTAGCGAGATTAGTTCTGCGGATTTTTGGACTGAACTCGATGGCGTAAGTATTCGAAACTCTGCGTAATCTTCGGTCGCCGCACTCTCATGCTGCGCAAGCAATTTAACCGAATCTGTCGACAACGCATGGCTAACCTGTCCGTCATGTGCATCGCTACAGGCACCAAGCTGCATACTGAGCGCCAGCAAAATCAAGCGAAGCGTATTTAACGACCGCTTCAAACTAACCAACCTCAACAACCTGCTTAAACCGCACACTGACATTTCGATGTACACCACCATACCCATAACAAAACGTGCTCGAAGTATAGTCAAGGAAGTGCCTTACGCTATGCCGATATAAAAAACAAACTAGCGAATGAACAGGCCATAAAACCTTATTTTTAAAGGGGTAATTCGCCAAATTAAGATCGTCTCAACGAACGCTGTGATTGCTCGCTTACGTAACAATCGCAACAGTTTGTGTTTTCTTGTACAAGACCACGCCAGATGGCGCACCCTTGCTATAGTAAAAAGAGAGTATCCAAAAAATAAATAAGAAAACGACAACTACCGTGCGAAGTACTAATGATCACCGACGGTGCCGCGCTTTCGTGCTTGTATGCAGTTTATTGTCCATGATGGCAATGGCATTTCCAGCACAGAGCATCACCGTCATCACGAATGCAGCGGTAGACAGAAGCGAGTTGCAGCTCAAGGAATTAAGAGCAATCTATACAATGAAAAAGCGTCTATGGTCGGACGGTCAACCTATTCAAGTCTACGTGCTAACGCCAGAACAAGACTCCCATCGTGAGTTTTGTAAGCAAGTGCTGGGTGTCTTTCCCAGACAACTGCAATCTATCTGGCACCGCCTAGTCTACTCCGGAACCGGAGAAGCCCCCATCGAACTAAATAGCGAGCAGGAAATGCTGGAGGTGATTTCCTCCACGAAAGGCGCCATTGGCTACATCCAGAAAGAAACAGATCATGAACAGATTAATACCCTTACTATTCGCCGCTAGTGCCACGCTGACTGCGTCGGCGCAGTCCAGCGAGTGGTTTGAGCAAAACCGGTTTGAGGCCTTTTTGAGCCAAAGCCTGGTGCACTCAAGTGACTACAATTTTCTGAGCCAATCTGACGACGACCTATCGTTTGATCTGTGGGAAGCCGGAGCGTTGTACTCAACAAAGGTCTACAAAGATCTTGGGTTCTCTGGGCAGCTTTTGGGCCGAAAAGTCAGTGAAGCGAGTGGCGACGATATTCGCGTAGACTATGCATTTTTTAGTCTGCCTTTATACAGACAAGACGAAGTTCAAGTGATCGGTAGGCTTGGCCGTATTCGCTCTTCCTTTGGTTTCTATAACGAAACACGCGACATCCCGCACACGCGAACAGGCATTTTTATGCCGCAATCCATCTATTATGATCAAACTCGCAATTCTTTTTATTCTGCCGATGGCATTGAATTTTTTGCCTCTAAAGGCTTCGATGAAAAACAACTTAGCTTTCAAATATTCGTGAGCAAACCGGTTGTCGACGAAGACGAAATCAAAGAGGCATCAGCGCTCAATCCGTCTAACCTTGAAGGAGACAAGAGTTTTCTCGCCAAGCTAGCCTATGGCTCTGAATTTGAAGGTTGGCGTGCAGCCCTTACCTATTATCGTCCGGAATACACGATTGATGTTAATCCAGTGCTGGCTGTCTCGCCTAGCGATTTAGGTCTTCCCGCAGGTCCCGCCATCAACATACAAGCGTATGGAGATGATTCGTCTTTTTACTCTGAAACAGTGCTGAGCTCTCTGGAATACAATCAGCTAGATTGGTCGGTCACAGCCGAGTATTCGCGCCATAAGTTCAAATCGAAAGTGAATTTTGATCTAAACAAAACGATCGCAAATTCACCGTTATTGCAAACCCTGAGTAACAGCCAACTTGCACAAGCGCAGCAATATGCGAACCAAAACATCAAGTACCTTGGCCATGAAGAATCGTTTTATATACAAGGCTTGTATCGCTGGACCGATACCACAGACACCTACATCCGTTACGATTACAACCGCCTGCGCGATGTGAGCTTTGCGGACCCAAATGGGCATTTTGTCGACATAAATATGGGTGCGAGTTGGCGGCCAGATAATAACTGGCTTGTTCGTGGAGAGTTTCATTACATCGATGGCTGGTCACGCTTGTTTAACCGTGACAACCAAAGCCAGCGAACAAACCGATATTGGAATCTGGCGGCTCTGCAAGTTGCCTATCGCTGGTAATAACAGGACTCTTTAGTGAAGCTGGATTATCGACCCAACATGAGCATTAAGTGGCAGGCCTTTGGCCTGACGAGCTTAGTGTTGGGCGTGCTATTTGTGGCATTACTATGGGCTTTCACCGATGCATACAAAAGCCAGTTCCATTCTGCAATAGACACCATCGTTGAACGAAATCAAAAGCAATTTAACGCACTGCTCGAAGTCGAAGGCGAAAAGGCCGCGCAACTTGCGCTCTCTTCAGCAAGAAGCGAGAAATTAGGGCAGTTACTTGCAGCGCAATCGGAAACGGATCTTGCGGCATTGATTGGCGATATCAGTTGGAATCTTCAGGTCGAATATGGCATTGAGAGCGTCTCCGTATACGATAAAGAAGCGAGAGAACGCTCTCATGGAAGAACGCGCTCTTCGCTTCAGTTTGTTCAGAACATCCTGAAAAACGAACAGTCCAATTGGCAACTCGATTGCGGGTCACACTGTGTGATTAAAGCGGGAGCGCCAATACTCTTTAATGGCGAAGTTGTTGGCGCGGTGACACTCTCTGAACCACTTTCCAATCACCTATTGCGTTTTTATCAAATCACCGGCATTAACACAGCGCTATTTTCCAAACAGTACCAACTCTACCGTTTTTCCGAACATCTTCAGGAGTGGAACCACAATCTAGTGGCAATCACAAACCCAGATCAAACGCGCCCTATTATCGACATCGCGCTCACCAAGTTCAATTTCGAGCACTTAATCAAGCACAATCACTTTGTAGAGTACTCGGGTAAAACCTATCTTTTGCGGAGTTTTGCGTTAGAGAGCGATCACGTGCTGACTGTTCGTGATGTGAGTGAGGGAAAGGCTATATCCGAGCGCGCAGTATCCGACATGCGCCTTTTGCTGCTTGTTTGTCTGGTTATTACCGAGCTTCTCTTGTTACTCGTGCTTTGGCGACCAATGACCCGCTTACGTCAAACCACCAACATACTGCCTTCATTGGCGAGTAAAAACTACGCACAAGCAAAAGCAGACTTCGCCAAACTCAGCGCTAGCCGCTTTATAAATGACGAGGCCGAGTTACTGCGCATGACAGCCTCCTCGCTATGCAGCGAACTTGAAAGCATGCATGAGCAGCTCGAATCACGCGCAAATGAACTAGAAACTCGAAGTCGAGAACTCGTGCTAGAGCGGGACTTTGTTAATCAGCTTTTCGATACCATGCATGCGGTAATTATCATTCAGGATCGCGAGGGCTATATTCGACAAACCAATCACTACACG
>NZ_LWFT01000524.1:0-17385 GCF_001635105.1 Oleiphilus sp. HI0079 | reverse complement strand
ATCGCATCGGTTAATGGTAACCGATTCCGAGGTTCGTCAGATTATGAAATCAGCTTGTGGAATGAATGCGCGAGGTTGCTCACCAACGCCATTATTTACTTCAACTCAATGATACTGACCCGTTTACTGAGGCACTTCGAGGGCATTGGCGATGAAGAAAAGCTGGGGATTACAAAGCAGGTGTCGCCGGTGGCTTGGCACAACATTAATCTGAATGGGACTTATAGCTTCGACTTTGAACAAAACCTGATCGATATCGAGGAAATAATGCGGCCGATTACCGAAACTGGAGGAAATGTCTAAGTTAATACCCCTCTGGAGACCAGGAACCACGGGGGCTGTGTAGTATTATGTCTTTTTAAGACGGAAAATCCCCAGGACCCCCTTAAGGATTTTTTGATACGTATCGTTTACCGTTGAGCGGGAGCCCTCGAGACATTGCAGAAAATAACTATGATTGAAGCTGAGTAGACCCGTGATTGCCTGCCTCTCATTATTCATTTTGGAGAGGGTGAGTATTTCTTCAATATCTCGTTCGTTGAGATTGGTTTGAGCTTTGCTTACATAAACAAGTTGGACCAAGAACATGGTGGGCACCTCCAAAAGCGGTGCAACAACTATAGAACGGACTTGGCTCTCTGCAAGTTAAGGCTGCAAGTTAAAGCAGGTGCTTGCGAATTTCACTAACGAGTTCGTTTGTTTCTTCCATGATGTCGCTGTGAATGACAAACGTTTTCTCTAGCTCGTCTCCTTCAAGCTTGTCCTGAGTCTTCATTTGTCTAGAGGCCACCTCAAAGCTGGCATCTGACGCGTCTCCTTTTGTGTTCTCGCGTTGCTGTATCCAGGTCTGAATCACGCTTACAGCTGCCTGACAATCCGCGATGACCATGGGCACACCATGCTCGTCGGCGACGTCTTGAAGGACATCTCGTTGCCACTTCTGTAAATTTGTCGCATCTACAATGACGCTCAAACCGCCATTCAGAATATGCGTCGCAAGAACGGCTAGTTTCTTATACGTCAGCGCGGTCGCTTCTTCGCTATACAGCTTGCTGGCGAGCTCCCGATCTGGGTGTTTGTATGGGTTAAACTCAAATAGCCTTTTTCGTTCTACGTCGGAGCGAATTCTTACTGCGCCCAGTTTGTCGACGAGGCGCAGAGCTACCGTACTTTTTCCCGTTCCCGCCACGCCATGCATTGTGAGGATGAATCTGTTCGGCAGTGCTGAGCAGCTCTCAGCAAGGTCGATGTAGGATTGATATTTTTTCCAAAGGATCTCAATGACATCAGGTTGATCGCGAAAATCTTCCATCTCAAATAATGAAATTTTTGCCCGAACGATCGCTCGATAGGCTTTGTAAAAGGGCAGTAGCTTGAGGCCTTCGTAATCGCCGGTTTCCTCAAGATAATGATTCAAAAAGCGATTTGAATATGCATGCAGGCCTCTTTCCTCTAGATCCATTGCTAGAAAGGCCATGTCGCTCATTACGTCGACCCAACGAAAACCATCATTAAATTCAATACAATCAAACAACGTGACCTTGTTGTTGAATAAAGTAATGTTCTTCAGGTGCAAATCGCCATGGCACTCTCTTACATAGCCGTTGGCTTTGCGTTGTCGCATGGTGTCGGTAAGAATGGCGAAGGTGCTTAAAGTCCATTGTTCGAGATGCGCTAGCTGCTCAAGATGCTCGCGCGTCGACAGCCGCTCGCGGATCTGCTCAAAGTTCTGCTCTGCCGGCATGAGTAGTTTTTCAGGAGAGCCAAAGTCTGAGTTCTCTGGTGCTGTTGGTGCGGCTCGATGAAATGTCGCAACCCGGTCGGCAAGCTCGTCTATGTGCTCAAAGGTCAAAGAACGAGACGCATCAAGCTCGCTAAACAACTCCTCAGTTTTGAATTGGTGCATCTTGATGGCGTATTCGATGACGCCATCTTGTTCAATGTTTGTAATAGCGTTGAGTTTGGGGGCAGCAGCGTCGCCGGTGATGGCGAGCACTTCGATATAGAGCTCGGGGGCCGAGCGTGAGTTTAAGTTTAATTCTGCTTCACAATACTGTTTACGTGCGCTTAATGACGTAAAATCAAGAAATCCGAAGTTGACGGGTTTTTTGATTTTGTAGGCGAAATCGCCAGTCAAAATGATCCACGAAATATGAGTCTCAATCAGTTCCATAGTTGAACATGGATGAGAGTAAGGTGTAGGTTTCAGTAGCGACTGAACAAGCTCTGAGTTCATGTATCCTCCGTAAAGCGGAGAGCACAATAACAGCGACGCATTTGCTCTGCAAAGATAATGTCTAAAGCCAAATCCAAAAAAACATCCGCGAAAACGTCCTCTTCTTCAAGCGAGCAGGGCAGAGTGAAACGTAGGTGGAAGCTTAAGCTATTCTCCATTATTTCTCTGGTACTTATTTCTTGGCTCGTTTATCTCGATGCACAGGTTCGCTATAAGTTCGAAGGGAAGCGCTGGCATTTGCCCGCTCAGGTATTGGCAAGGCCCTTAGAGTTGTTCGAGGGGCAGGCGCTGAATCTTGATAATTTAGAGCAAGAGCTGGGATTACTCGAATACACCAAGAATCGCGTTGTCGATCGACCAGGAACATATTGGCGCGAAGGGACCCGGGTAGAGATTTTCCGCCGCGCACATGACACCATTGAGGGGCCGCAGGCCGCACTAAAGCTTGAGTTAAAGATTGATGGCGATGTGATTCGTTCCATTGAACTGATGAGTCAGGCCAAGGAAGAAGGGATTTACACCATTGAGCCATACAAAATTGGCGGTATTTATCCCAAGACAAGAGAAGAGAGAGAGCTTGTTGCCTACGAAGATATTCCTCCTTCGTTGATTTCAGCCCTGCTTGCCACTGAAGACCGCAATTTTTTTGAACACTGGGGCATATCGCTTGTGTCAATCGCCAGAGCCATGTTTGCCAATCTGCAAGCAGGGCGAGTGGTACAAGGAGGCAGCACTTTAACCCAGCAATTGGTGAAGAACTTCTATCTTACTCGCGAGCGCAGCATTGTCAGAAAAGTCAATGAGGCGTTAATGGCGTTAATGCTTGAGGTGCACTACACCAAAGCGGATATTCTTGAAACCTATGTAAACGACATCTATCTTGGTCAGTCTGGTTCAACGGCGATTCATGGTTTTGCGATGGCGAGTCGCTTTTATTTCGCGAAGAACTTGCGAGATCTTGAGCTAGAGGAAGCGGCTTTGCTGGTTGCTATCTTGAAGGGACCATCCTACTACGATCCTCGTCGTCGACCGGAACGAGCTCAAGAAAGGCGAGATCTAGTGCTCTCGCTGATGCATCAGGAAAACTGGATTTCGCTCGCCGACGCCCAGCAAGCCCAAGCTGAGCCTCTGCGGGTGACGCATAAGCCCAGCTTCCAAACCAATCGTTACCCCGCTTTTATAGATCTAGTGAAGCGGCAGCTAAGCAGAGACTATCAGCCTGAAGACCTGAGTAGTGAGGGTTTGAAGATCTACACTACGCTTGACCCGCAGCTGCAAAAGAATCTTGAGCGTGCGGTGACCACTGGTATCAAAACCCTTGATCGAAAGCAGTCAGCAGGAACCGCCAAGCTTGAAGCCGGCGCAGTGATCACCGAGGTTGGTACCGGTGAAGTGATGGCTTTACTTGGTGGTAGAAATCCACGTTATCACGGATTTAATAGAGCGCTTGATGCGGAGCGCGCTGTCGGTTCGCTCATTAAGCCTGCTATTTATCTAGCGGCGTTAGAGCAACCTGAACGCTACCAACTGGCGACTCGAATTACCGATTCTCCCTTTGCGCTAGAATTTGAGAATGGAGAGCGTTGGACGCCAAGCAATTTCGACAATAAGGTTCACGGCGAGGTGGCGATTGTCGAAGCCCTTGCTAATTCTTATAACTTAGCGGCTGCTAGGCTTGGTGTTGATATCGGCCTAACTCGAGTCCATGAGAGCTTGCGAAGACTTGGAGTAAGCGAAGCCCTAAACCCCTATCCCTCGCTGCTTCTTGGCGCGCAGTCGATGACGCCTTTTGACGTTGCCAAGTTCTATCAAACCATCGCCAGTAATGGATTTAATATGCCTCTGCGCGCGATTCGTGAAGTGGCGAATCACCAAGGTGAATTGCTTTCACGTTTTACTTTTGAGGTCGAACAGGTGATTTCTCCCCAAGCGAGTTATCTATTGCAAAGTGGGATGCAAGAGGCGATGCGCAATGGCACCGGACGTTCAGCCTATCAGTCCTTGCCGAGTCAGCTATTAACTGCCGGTAAAACTGGAACGACGAATGATTTTCGCGATAGCTGGTTTGCCGGATTTTCAGGCGACTATCTGGGTGTGTTCTGGGTCGGTAAAGACAATAACGAACCCACCGGATTGACGGGTAGTTCGGGTGCACTTAAGTTGTGGACGCAATTTATGGCTTCAGTGCCACAATACCCATTATCGACCCCTTTGCCTTCAGATATCCATGTGCGTTGGTTTGACCAAACATCTTGGAACGAGACCAGCGCATCGTGCGAGAATGCTCAGCCACTGCCAGTATGGGGTGAGAACGCAAGCTTTGAATGGCAAGATTGCAAACAACGCTCAGGCTCAATTAAAACTTGGATTCGCTCATGGTTTCAATTCTAGTACGGGTGGCACACGTCGTATGTAGCTGTGTGCTTTTAACCCTACTTGTGGCTTGCGCTTCTAAACCCAGCCACGTCTTGGTCGCGAAAAGTGAGCAAGGTTATACGCCAAGTAAAACCGAGCGTTATCAGACGCGCGCCCAGGAAGTTCCTGACGTCGTCAAACAGCAAATTCAACTAGCCCGGCAAGCTATTGATGATGGGGACATAGATCTTGCATTGCGAACGCTTGAACGAGCTCAGAGAATCGCCCCGAAACACAGTACAACCTATTTGTATCTTGGCGATGCGTATATGGCTAAAGAACAACGCGCGCTGGCTGAGCAGATGTATCGCAGAGCAGCATCTCTCGCCACCAATTCGCAGCAACGAAACGCAGCGCAAGAAGCGCTGCATGCAGGAGAGTTTTAGATGGCTTTGAATGCCACGATTTACCGGTTTGCGGTCGACCTAAGCGATATGAATCGCAACATTTACATGCCGCTTTCCTTGCATGTCGCCCTGCATCCGTCAGAGACCCTAGAGCGGATGTGCGCACGAGTGCTAGCCTATGCGTTGTGCTATGAAGAAGGGATTGAGTTCACTAAAGGCTTGAGTACTGACAATGAGCCGGATGTATGGGCGCTCAATTATAGTAGTGAGATTGAACACTGGATCGAGCTTGGTAAGCCAGACGCGAAACGTCTGAAAAAAGCGATTGGCAGAAGTAAAAAAGTCACAGTGTTCAGTTATGGTGGTCAGGATGTGGAGCAGTGGCTGGAGAGCATTAAAAAAGATGCGTCGATTCGCCATGGTATTACAGCGTTTCGTATCGACAAAGAGCCGCTTGAACAGCTCGCCGGTATGGCAGAGCGAACAATGCAGATTGGAATGATGATTCAAGATGATTTGGTTCACGTCTCGTTCGGGAGTGAAATGATAGAGTTTAAGCTATACAACTTGCTGGACCGCGCATGAGTCTAAACAGCCTTTTTTTGACCGCACTTGTTTGCTTTGGTGTGTGGTACTGGATCAAAAGTCGCGATTTAAAAGAATTCGCTTATCAGCGCGCACAAGCGGCGTGTAAGAAGCTAGATTTGCAGTTGCTCGACCAGGCAGTCGCGTTAAAAAGTGTGCGACCCGTGCGCAATGCCAAAGGCCATATGCAGTTGCGTCGAATTTACAGCTTTGATTTCAGCTCCTCTGGTGAAGACCGTTATGAGGGGGAGGTGATTATGCTTGGTAATCGTTTAGATGAAGTGAAATTTGCACCGCATCGCATCGGCTAGTTTGGAAAAAGCAGATCTATAATCAATTTGTCAGACATGCCCTGTTGCTTATATCTTTGAGAACCGCGGGTGAATTTTTTAGAGCAACCCTCACAAAATGCTACCCTTTCTAGTTCATTTTGACCGCCGAAAACAAATGCCATGTCGTTTGGATAGAGCCATATTGCAAATTTAGACTGTTCTATTCTGCGTTTAGGCTCTCCATAAGCGCTTTGTATATTTTCTGCATGATCACCTAACTCGATGTTCAGGGCATTTAGTTCTGCAAGAGTATCGGCTATAAGACTTGATTCATGTTCCGCCGCTTTCATCTGTTTACTCGCGATATCAGGCTCTGTGGCATAATCTTGATACTTGTCGATCCAATAGCTGTCGATACCTGACTGTTCTAGATATGACAAAGCGGGATGAGAGCCGTCGAGGACTTTCAACGTTGCCCCTGTTTTATAGCAAGACGTAGCGCGTTTATAACCAGTTTTAAACCTTGGTTTAAGTCTTGAAAAATAAAGATGCATCAAGCAGACAGAGTAATCTTCCTATGCATCTTGATACACGCTGCTTTCAACTTGTCGAGGCAGAGCATCAAAGCTATACCTAGCGCAGTATTCACTGCTCTCAGTGAGTATTGAAATGTGCTCTTCTTTAGAGAATTCGAAGCATTCGTAATACTCTTTCCCCATTGCTTCTTTATAAACGAGCATTAGGTTGTTAATCGTGTCTTCAGAAGTGTATGCCTCAATGGGGGGCACGCCGACAGGTTCTTTGTTAGCGCAGCCAATAGTCAAGACGGCAAAAAAAATAATGAAAAGCGTAACGAGCAAACGGCGGGATTTAACGAGGTACAACGATATCATCCATGAACTATCAAGAGTTCGATCCTAGAGGCTCAAGCTATGAGCCGCTCTGATCTTCAAGTATAAATTATTCGGTGTATCAAATTAAGTCTGTTTGATTGATTCGTCAGGCGCAGAGGTACTTATTCTGGTTCCCCGCAAATGGCTTAACTCGGCTTTGAATGAAAGGCTATGTAGGCTAGGTAGAGATATGGCCATGCTCACGAGCTCAGAGTAGGAGCAGTCGTCTATAACTCCATGATAGCGATCAACTAAGTAGCGAATTTTTTGTTCCTCATCAAATGCACAGCTAAGTCGTAAGGGCTCGAGGGAGATTACCTGTTGGCACTGCATTTCATCATAGGCGGACTGCACGGCAGTAGAGTAAGCGCGAACCAAGCCTCCAGCGCCAAGTTTAATGCCGCCAAAATAACGGACGACAACAATGAATATATCCCCCACATCTTTATGCTGCATAACGTTTAGCATCGGCTTTCCTGCGGTTCCACTGGGCTCTCCATCATCAGACATCGCGACGGACGTAGGTGCTTTCGGGTCACCAAGTAAATAGGCCCAGCAATGATGGCGTGCATCTGTGTAACGTTCCCGCAAGGTTTGCAAATGGATCATGGCTTCAGCGCGGTTCTTTGTATGAAACACAAAGGTGCTAAAACGACTTTTCTTGACGATCAATTCAGTTTCAAGATTAGCTGAAGGAATCAGATAGCCGGACATCGATAGCTCTCGGTTTGATTATTGCTAGCATTCACGCGACTGAGTATTAAACGCGATCGCTTTGGCGCATAATTATGCGGCAATTACGGAGGCATGTTAAATAAACCGTTAAATAAAAAGAGTTTTTACATCAAGGATAAATGTTAATGAAACCGTTAAGTCTCGCTGATCAACTTTTCTTATGGATGGAAAAGCGTCAGCAACCAATGCATGTTGGTGGGTTACACCTATTGAACTTTCCTGAAGGTGCTGGCCCGAAGTATGTGTCTGAGCTGGCAGAGTACATGAGCACCTTCCAGCAACCCATTGCGCCGTTTAACCAGCGGCTTGTTCAGCGCTTTGGACGTTACTACTGGCATGAGGACAAGCAGTTCGATCTAGAGCACCATTTTCGCCATTCCGCATTGCCAAAGCCGGGTCGGATTCGAGAGCTTCTGTCACTTGTTTCGGTAAAGCACAGTGCGTTGATGGATCGAGAGCGCCCAATGTGGGAAGTACATTTGATCGAAGGCATTCGCGGCAAGCAATTTGCGCTCTATTATAAGGTGCACCACTGTATGTTAGATGGTGTCGCGGCAATGCGGATGGGTATGCGCTTAATGTCTGAGGACCCAAGCGTGCGGGACCAGCCTCCGTTGTGGGCTATGCCGAAAAAACATCGCACGCATGAGCCTATTCAGGGTTCTGATGTGATTGCTAGTTTGACGGAGCTTGCTGGTGCCGCAGGAAAGCAGATATCTACTGTGCCGACACTAATCAAAGAAGTCAGCCATGCGGTTAAACAGGCGCGTTCTAACCCCGATTACACGACGGCATTCGAGGCGCCTCCAAGCATATTAAATCAGCGTATTACCGGTTCGCGTCGCTTCGCGGCGCAGTCCTATCCAATCGAACGCTTTAAAGCGATCGCCAAAAAAGCCGATGCTACTTTGAATGACGTGGTAATGGCGGTCTGCGGTAGCGCATTGCGCAATTATCTTCTTAGCATGAATGCACTTCCGGATAAGCCTTTGATTGCAATGGTGCCGATGTCTATGCGCAAGGATGACAGCGAGCAGGGGAATCAAATAGCGATGATTTTGGCGCGTCTTGGTACGAACATTAGTGACCCATCAGAGCGCTTGTACGCGATCAAGCGTTCGGTCAAAGAATCTAAAGATCGCTACGCGAGCATGAGCCTTGAAGAAGCAATTAACTACACCGCGTTGACGCTCGCCCCTGCCGGTTTGAATATGCTGACCGGCGTGTCTAGCCGTTTGCAGGCTTTTAACGTGGTTATTTCTAATGTCCCTGGGCCTAAGAAGCCGCTTTACTGGAACGGCGCTCGGGTGAAAGGTATGTACCCCGTATCTATTCCGATCGATCGGATTGCGCTCAATATTACACTGGTCAGCTATGTCGATAGCCTTGAGTTTGGCTTCACAGCTTGCCGACGGACATTGCCGTCTATGCAGCGACTGTTAGACTATGTCGAGGTTGGAATAAAAGAACTTGAGGATGCTGTCGGGCGCAGCTAACTCAGCAGAATACTTGCAGTAATAAGGTCTCATTATGAGTAAAGAGTTAAAGAAACCAGAAACGTTTGAACAAAAAGTAAGCTATGGATTTGGTTGGCAATTTGGTCGTCAGCTTCAAAAGAACCGGTTTGAGGGGATGGATGTTGAGGCATGCGTTCAAGCACTGCGTCAATGTTTTGCCGGTGAGCCGAGTATGCTCAGTGAGAACGAATTGAACGAAGCGTATGACGCCGTCAAAGAAAAGCGTAAAGAAGTCGAGGCACAGAGAGCTCAGGGTTATAAAGACTTATGTGAAAAATTCCTAGCCGAGAATGGAAAGCGTGATGGCGTTCGTGTGACTGATTCAGGCTTGCAAATCGAAGTGTTAGAGGATGCCGATGGCCCGATACCCGCGCTTGAGCAAAAGGTCGTTGTGCATTACCACGGGTCGTTTATTGATGGGCAGGTTTTTGATAGTTCGGTCACGCGAAATGAGCCGGCTGAGTTCGGCGTTAAAGACGTGATTTCGGGTTGGACAGAGGCCTTGATGCAAATGCCAAAGGGCGCAAAGTGGCGTGTGGTCGTTCCTGCCGATCTTGCTTATGGAGAGGCGGGCATGCCACCGGCAATTCCGGCTAACTCGGCTTTGGTATTTGAGCTACATTTGATCGATATTCTGGATCAGGAGTAGAGCAAAGCGAACAGCTGGCTGATAGCCGCCAGCTGTTCGCTAAGATTATTTTTTCAAGAGGAGCAGGAAATCTCCAGCGCCTCTGAACCTTCCGGCGGTAACGCTGACAAATCTTCAAACTCTGGCCCTTGTTGATAAGGCTTTAATAATCCTTCATGTAAGCGTTTTACAACGCTGTAGTCACCTTGTTCTGCCGCCTCAATTGCGGCTTGTGCCAAGTGATTACGTAGAATTCTCTGTGGATTAACCTTCTGCATGCTTGTGCGGCGCTGCGCTGCAGAGCCGTCTTCCTGAGATATGCGTTTTTTATACTGTTCGGCCCACAGATCGAAGCGCTCTATATCGATTGCCAGATCTCTGAGTTCGGCTAAACCTTGGGCTGCATCGACGTAGCTTAAGCGGCGGAAAAAATCACTATAATCAAGCCGACAGGCCTGCAGCATCTGCAGCGTTTCGAAGATCAGGCTGTCATCGGCATTGTCTGCATTGATCCAACCGAGCTTTTCGCGCATTCGCTGCATAAACCCATGATTGAAGGTGGCGCTGTAAGCTTGCAGGCCCGCTGTTAAAGCATTGTTGTCGAGCAAGGGGGTGAGCGATTGCGCCAACACACTCAGATTCCAATGCGCGATAGCGGGTTGACGGTCGAAGGCATAGCGTCCTTGATGATCCGAGTGATTGCATATATACGCGGAGCGGAAGCGGTCCATAAAGCCAAAAGGGCCAAAATCAAATGTATCGCCGATGATCGACATGTTGTCGGTATTCATCACGCCGTGGGCAAAGCCCTGTGCTTGCCAGTGCACGATCATTCTTGCGGTCGCTTCGCAAATCAGTTTGAACATGTCGGCATAGCCTTGCGGGTTTGGCGCGAGACACGGGTAGTGCTGCTCAATGACATAGCGCGCTAGAGCCTCGCTGAGCGACTTGTCTTTTGAGTGATAGGCAAACTCGAAGTGCCCAAAACGGATATGCGAGCGCGCTACGCGAAGCAAGGTTGAGCCATGCTCTTGTGCTTCTCGATAAACGGGTGTGTCACTCGTGATGACAGCAAGGGCTCTGGTTGCGGGTATACCAAGCGCCGTAAGCGCCTCACTGGCTAAAAACTCCCGGATGCAGGATCGCAGTACCGCTCGACCATCACCTCCACGAGAGTAGGGTGTGGTGCCGGAGCCTTTTAAATGCAGATCCCATAATTCACCTCGACTGTTTCGCGTCTGCGCCATGAGCAGTCCGCGCCCGTCGCCTAAATCAGGGTTCAGGTAGCCAAATTGATGACCAAAATACTTCATTGCGACGGGATTCCATCGCTCGGGAACGCGAGCGCCGCTTAATAGATCGAGTGACTCGGCGCTCGACAGCGTGTTTACGTCGATTTCGAGCATCTCGGCACAGGACTTGCTCGCGATGACCAAAGCAGGATTTTTAAGTGATGTTGGTTGTTGCTGCGTGAAGAAGCTGCTTGGCAGGTTTTGGTAAGGGTCTTCGCTTTTAAGTGCGTTTAGGTTGTTCATATTTGCAAACATCGCATGAATGCTCGAGCGGGACAAGTGTGTATTTTGCAACTCTGCTTTTTGAGTGCACGCGGTAAAAACACAAAACAAATCTAGTCAGCCTGAACGCATTTTACGTATGCTAGGTGAGGCATTCGTGTCGAATCGTGTTAATGATAACAAGACGGCTTATCTGCATCAGATCAATAAGATACTTAAAACGATAAAAACAGGAGATGAACATGACCACTATGCTCGCGGGACTGGCGATATTTTTCGCCGTACATTTGATTCCAGTTAAGCAGAGTTTGAGAGCATCGCTCACGGGCTCGATAGGAGAATGGGTCTACAAGGGCCTCTTCGCACTTATTTCTCTGGTGGGTTTTTACTTCATTGTGATAGGTAAGGCGCAAGCTCCGTTTATTTCCGTGTGGACGCCACCCGATTTTTTTCGTCATATTACGATGTTGCTCGTGTTGATCGCATTTCTGATTCTGCCTGCGGCCTATATTCCCTCCAATATTAAAGTGAAGCTGAAACACCCCATGCTGGTGGCCGTTAAAATTTGGGCGCTTGGCCACTTGTTGGCGAATGGCGATGTGGCTTCGATGGTGTTGTTTGGCAGCTTTCTCGCCTATGCGGTGGTAGATCGAATTAGCGTTAAAAAGCGCGGGCTTGCTCCAGTTGCAATCAAGCAACCGTTTTGGCGAGACGCTTTAGTAGTTCTTATTGGTTTTGTAGCCTACGTTGTTGTCGCGATGAAGCATGCCTATCTATTCGGCGTTCCTGTTATGACTGTCGCAGGTTAGATGGCTATGGATATTGTTTTTTTGCTATTCGCAGTTTTATGTTTCGCCCTAGCGCTAAATGTTATTTGTCCAATTTACCGGCACCCAAAGTATGCCGTGTTCAGTTTTCTATTTGGTTGGCCCGCTGGAGAGTTAGCGCTTCATGTCGTGGCGGTTCAAGCGATCTTGGTTTTTTTGGTCGTTTTCTTGGGCGAGATTTCAGGCGGCATGGATGCGCTCAGCTTGATGCTTATTGCAACGGGCTGGATTTTGCTGAGCTACCATTACTTCTCAGGCTTCAGAGCGCATGCGCGATTCTCAAGTTTGTTCGGGGAAGATTCGAATCTTTCTCTTAACTGGCAACGATTGATTCGTCCGTTTTATCACCTGAAGGATCATGGCCTTTTAGTGGATAAGAACATTGTCTATCGGGAAGTGGACGGCATGCGCTTGAAGCTCGATATTCGTCGCAAGAACAACCAGTTAAAAGACGCTCCTGTGCTGATTCAGATTCACGGCGGCGCATGGACGAAAGGGTATGGCTCAAAGAATGAGCAAGGTTTGCCTTTGATGCAGAACCTGGCCCAACAGGGATGGGTGTGTGTGTCGGTGGATTACCGTTTAAGCCCCAAGGCCACCTTTCCTGATCATATCATCGACTGCAAGCATGCCTTAGCTTGGGTCAAAGACAACATCGCAGAGTATGGCGGTGATGCCGGTTTTATCGTCTTAACGGGCGGCTCGGCGGGCGGTCACTTGAGCTCTTTACTGGCCTTGTCGGCACAGGAAGACGCCTTCCATGAAGCGTTGTCCGGGCGCGATTTGTCCGTTCAAGGCTGCGTGCCGTTTTATGGTATCTATGATTTGCTTGATGAAAAAGGGTTGCAGAAAAGCGTCGGCATTGAAATCGTGATGCGTAAATCCATCATCAAAGAAACCAAAACCGAAAACCCTGACTTATACCGTCTTATGTCTCCGATGACTCACATCAGCAAAGAGGCACCGCCCTTTATGGTTGTTCATGGAGACAAAGATACGCTTACCTCAATCGATGAAGCACGATATTTTGCGAATACACTTCGTCAACATTCCTGTAACACCGTTAGTTTTGCCGCTATCGATGGCGCGCAGCATGCTTTCGAAATGTTTCCTTCATTGCGTTGCGATATTGTAGTGGCCGGTGTCAGTGCGCAGGTGAATCAGTGGCATGCGGACTATTTGAAGAAGCATTGAATACTCGAGTAAGGACGTCGTGTTCGGCCAAACGACCAGCATGTCGCTTGGTTGGACTTTCAAAACCGAGCAGGAATATAATCGATCTATTGTATCGATAAAAAAATAATAATTTTTCCACTCAGCGCGGGCGTGAGCCTGAAGGTTAATGTGATGACAGATACAAAGACACAAACGCATTTTCGTACCTGTAATTTGTGCGAGGCGATGTGCGGTCTAGTGATTGAGCACGATGGCGAACAGGTTCTCTCGATCAAGCCCGACAAAGAAGATGTTGTCAGTAAAGGTTTCATTTGTCCGAAAGCGCTCGCATTGAAGGATTATCACGAAGACCCCGATCGCCTTCGTGCACCGATGTTGAAAACGGCACAGGGCTGGAAGCAGATAAGCTGGAATCGTGCTTTTGATATTGTTGGCAAACGTGTTCGAGAGATTCAGGATCAATACGGAAAAGATGCGATCAGCGTCTATCTCGGGAACCCAAATGCACATCATCATGGCAACATTATTTATCTTCTTAATTTTCTTCGTAGCCTAGATACCAAGAATCGCTATTCCGCTACGTCCAATGACCAGCTCCCTCATATGCGCGCCAACTACGAGTTGTTTGGGCATCAGGCGCTGTTTCCGATTCCGGATATAGATCATACCGATCTGTTTATTTTGTTTGGCAGCAACCCGGCAGCATCTAATGGGAGCTTGATGTCTGCCCCTGATTATCTTGGTCGTTTGAAAGCCATTCGCAAGCGTGGTGGCGAAGTGATCTTGATCGATCCGAAAAAGAGTGAGACAGCCCGTGTTGTTGATCAACACTTGTTTATTCGGCCCGGCACAGATGCGTTAATGCTGCTAGGTATGATCCATACTTTGTTTGATGAGGGGCTTGTCGATCTTGGTCGCTTGCAGTCAAATATTGAAGGTCTTGCTGATGTGCAGATCATCAGCTCGGACTTTCCTCCCGAACGAGTTGCCGCTGCCTGCGGTATTGACGCCGATACGATTCGAAGCCTAGCGCGAAAGCTTGCAGAAACACCACGAGCTGTTGCGTTTGGTCGTATGGGGACATCGACACAAGAATTTGGTGGTTTAGCGACGTGGTTTATCTACTTGCTGAATATTTTGACCAGTCATTTGGATGAGCGTGGCGGATTAATGTTTACCAAGCCCGCGGCAGACATGGTCGAGCTTACCCATTACCTTAACGAGAAAGGTAGCTCCGGGACATTCACAACGGAGGGCGGTTTGCCGGAGTTTGCAGGTGAACTCCCTTCAAGCGCCATTGCTGACCAAATAGAAACCAAAGGTCCAAGTCAAATTCGTGCCATGGTTACGGTTGCCGGAAATCCGGTAATTAGTAGCCCTAACTCTAATCGTTTGGAGCGCGCATTGGGTTCGCTTGATTTCATGGTGTGTATCGATAGCTATCTCAATGAGACAACAAAACATGCCGATTTGATTCTGCCGGGTAGTAGCCAGCTTGAACAATCCCGTTACGATGTTGTATTCAACCTGCTCAGCGTTCGGAATGTCGCGAAGTACTCTCCTGCATTGTTTGAGCCAGGAAAAAACACCAAGCATGATTGGGAGATACTGCTTGAGCTCACGCATCGTTTTGCCTCTGGCGGCAGTCTGCTCGATAACGTGAAAGAGCTTGGCCAGTATCAGGCGATGAAGCGTCTTGGTCCGGATGGTGTGTTGGATATCCTTTTGAGAGTGGGTCCTTATGGCACACAAGTCCCGGGCACTTCTTCGGTTGGTTCATTTGTCATTGATACCATTCAAGATGTTTTTCCGGCGTCGCATCCGATACGCAGAGCGCTCGATAACGGACCTTACGGACCGCAAAATAGGGGGCTCAGTAAAGGCTTATGCATTGCATCGTTAAAGAATTATCCGCATGGTGTGGATTTGGGGTCGTTGCAATCTTCGTTACCAGAGCGGCTATATACGTCCAATAAGCGCATCTCTCTAGTTCCAGGCAGCTACATGACAGATATCCCTCGGCTGAGGAAACACTTGGGGATGTTGGATGAAATGCTTCAATCGTCCGTCAAGCAATCGGATGAGCACGCTCAAATGATGTTGATTGGCCGGCGGGATATTCGTTCCAACAACTCTTGGTTGCATAATAGCCAGCGGCTCGTCAAAGGTAAGAACCGCTGTACCGCGCAGATTAGTGAGGAAGATGCCAAACTAAGGAAAATCTCCAATGGTGACTTGCTTAAAGTATCGACCGACTATGGCGCGGTCACCATCGAATGTGAAGTGACGGCAGATATCATGCCTGGTGTTATTAGTATCCCGCATGGTTGGGGGCATGATCATGAAGGTACGCAGCTTTCAATAGCGAGTAAGCGGCCGGGGGTAAATGTGAATGTACTTATCTCCGATCAGTTTGTCGATAAACTAACAGGAACATCGGTTTTAAACGGTATGCCTGTCAGGGTCGAAGTGTTGAAAACACCGCCACGTAAAGCGGCCTCACGAGCTGCAAAACCAAAAGCGGCAGCGGCAAAGAAAACCAGAGCTCGCAAAGCCAAGGTTGCATCATAGGCGCAGCAGATGTGCCTAAAAAGCAAATCACAAACAAACCATAAAAGTAGTAAACACTATGGTGATACCGCATGAGTCGGTGAGCTCCGAAGCGCTCGAAGGCCTGTTAAAAGAATATTGTCATCGCGCTTGGGGGCTGAATGATACCGAATCCCCAGAGGCAGAGCGCATCGCTTTTGCTCAAAAGGCGCTTAATAACGGTGAACTGGTGCTTTGGTACAGTGAGTATGAAGAAAGTGCTTATCTGTTAGCAGCGAATGAACTGCCCGACCTTAACACTCCGCCACAACAGCACGAGTAAGACGGTATGTCTCAATTCATTGTTGGGCAAGAAGAGCTTTTAAAACGCGCGGGCAAGGCGGGTTACCAGCGTGGCATTGCCGCTTATCAAAGTAATCGCATCGAGAAGTATCATCGAAAAGGCAACTTCGTCACTGCAGTGGTTGATGGCTTTGATGTTGAGTTAAAGCATGTCGGGAACATCGTTGATGGGCATTGTTCGTGTCCAGAGTCCGATGGTTTTGACTTTTGCCATCACTGTGTAGAGCTGGTTTTACATGGCAATCACTTGTCTCAGCAGTTGCTCTCGTTGTCGAAGGGGCCTGAAAAATCCCGAATTTTTGCCTACCTACTTGGCTTAGATAAACAGGTGATGGCCAAGCATATGCTTGATCTTCTTGAGCAGATGCCCGAGCAGTTTGAGCGCTTTTCGTTGAAGGCGACCTTGTCGAATGAGCAGATCGACTTCGTAAAGCTAAAAGCGCGAGTCACAGAGTTAACGCGGATTGATGACAAGAGGAATCTGTTTAGTCAGCGGCAAGTAAAAGTCTTTTTTTCTCGCATTAATCAATTATTTGCCGAGTTTGAGCAGGCCGAGTTTGAGGTCTATCCAAAAGAAGGACTAAAGTTGGTTGAGTATGCACTTGCTCGCCTTACTCAGCTATTGCAACAGGTTGATGATAAGTGGGGTTTTCACGAACAGCCTGGTAAGCATCTTCGTCATCTGTATCAACGTCTGTTTGTTCTTCTTGAGGGTCGCCCTTTAACACTGGTGAAGCGCTTTGAGAAAGTCTACTTTGCGGACAAATTTTCTCTTATAGGTCTTGATTACGAGTGCTATTTGTCCGCCGCAGAAGGTGCTGTTGCGCTCTTTCGTTCGCGCGCTAGCGCTTTATGGGCAGCCCAAAAGGTCCCGCAAATCAAGTTACCTAAAGCGGCCTCAGCCCATGCTTCTCTTCCTCAGCTTGAAGACGCGTGGCAATGGCGAAAATTGGCTCAACAAGTTGTCTCGTTAGCAACACCCGATTATGCCAAGAAACAGCACGTCCTTTGGCTTCAGACCTTACGAGAAGAGTTGGCCTTGAGCCCTATGAGCTGGCTGAATTGGCTTGAAGAAATTGAATCACAACATGGGTGTGATTACGCCTTCGAACGGGCTCTCGTCGCTTTACAGAAACACCCTGTCAATGAGGCGGTTGCCAAAAAAGCAATTCAGCTTGGTTTTGCGCTAAATGATGCTGTTGCACTTCAGCGTCTCGCTAACACCAATGCGACGGCTTTTATTGAATGGTTGTCCTTTGCTGATTCTGAAATACTGGAATCGATGCCAGAGGCGCTAATGTTAGATCTTTATCGTACTGTTGCTGCGATTAACCCGCATGAAGACCCG
>NZ_LWFT01000523.1:0-691 GCF_001635105.1 Oleiphilus sp. HI0079 | reverse complement strand
GACTGCCGTGGCCTGAGCTAAAAACGCCTCCTGAAAGGGAGCTTGTGGTTAAATCCTTTTCAGAATTTCAAACAAGTGAGGCGATTACCCGAGCGACGGCTGCGGGAAGCCGCGCCCAAAAGACGAAAGCACCATCAGAAGAGGAAGACGCGACATTAGAGGCGCAAGACGAAAATGAAAGCGTCGATATAGATCTTAAATCCCCCCCCAAACAAGAACAAATGATCTCTCCTTATGAAGAGCGCGCCCTCGTTCACGTACAAGCCGCGATGGATCACTTAGTACAACAAGGCTTTCAAAACATTGCAGTTATCGCATTAGGAGAGAGTGCTGAGCTTGCGGTTGACTACTTACAGAGTCGCGAAGCAGAAATAAAAGAGAAAGGCTTTGCTCTTATTTTACTCGAACCAAAATTGCCCGACCGGCTGAACAATCGCTTTGCAGAGGCGCTCGGCAACGATTTCCCAGCACCCGTTCTCGACATCTTCGACTCATCCTCTCGTAATCAAAGTGCCGCAGCAAAAGAACGTAAAGCAAGTGCGCGTGCAGGCAACTTTGCCGAATATCAGCAGTTAAAGCTGACGTCAGTGATCGGCGCCGGATCAGACAAGTTTTTATTAAAGCGAATTGGTGACTGGCTTGAGCGTTACGCGCCTGGCCAAGAAAAAAAATAGGCCTGAAGGAGAGCTTA
>NZ_LWFT01000522.1:0-5696 GCF_001635105.1 Oleiphilus sp. HI0079 | reverse complement strand
CCTAGCACCCCTCTAGATCCAGTCCCTATATCGAACCGGCCCCTATATAAAAGGGTTATATTGAGCATGAAAAGCGCGCTCGATGTCCATGCCCTCCCTCTTGCCTGACTACATCCATGTGTCGCAATTACACACCCCGTTGAGATGATTTCATAACCTGAAGTATTATTTTGCCCATAGTTCAGATGCGTTTTTTTCCAAGTAACTATGGTGTGATAGTGGGTGTGACAGTGCAAAAAATAGATGCTCCTAAATTTGAATTGCGATTTCTGGGCCCTAGGTTTTGGCTTGTGTGGTTAGGCTTTATCTTTTTATTCTTGTTGACCTGTCTTCCATATCGAGTCGTGCGATTTGTTGGCGCTGGCTTGGGTAAAATCATGGCGCTGCTAGGTAAAAAACGCATCGCAATTGCTCGTCGAAATTTAGAACTTTGCTTTCCTCATTTAAGTGAAAAACAACGGGAACAACTGTTGAGCGACAACATCGCTGCCTCGGGGATGGCGGTGTTGGAAACCGTTATGGGATGGTGGTGGCCTGATTGGCGTGTTAAACGCTTGGTGACGTTTGAAGGATTCGAACATATAGCGGCCATTCGCAAAAGAGGGAAGGGCATTTTCGGTATTGCGATTCATTGTCTGAGCTTAGAATTTGCATGTCGGGCTCTTGGGTTCAAGCAACCCTGCGTGGCTTTTTATCGAAAACACAATAATGATCTGATGGAATATCTGCAATATCACGGCAGAGCGCGCTCTAATAAATACATGATCAACAAGCGAGATGTAAAAGGGATGTTTCAGGCCCTTGATGATGGCGAGTTGACTTTATATCTCCCCGATCAGGATTACGGCCTCAATAGAAGTATATTTGTGCCCTTTTTTGATGTTGCAGAAACGGCGACTACGACTGGCCCAATTATGTTTATGCGTAACAGTGATTGCGAAGCTGTGTTTATCCAGTCTATTTCATCGCCGAATGGCTATACCATCAAGATTACGCCAGGTATCGACGGCTTTCCGTCAGGAGATGACAGGCAGGATATGACAAAGCTGAATAGCAAGGTAGAGGACATGATCATGCTCGCTCCTGAGCAATATCTTTGGATGCACAAGCGCTTTAAAACCAGACCCAATCCTGAGGACGACTCACTGTATCGCGATCTAAAATAAGCGATCGGGCATAATTTGTTACGTAGTGAGTTTCAGCGGCTAGCTTCGAACGGCAGCGCTCAGGACAAACGAGGCTTAGTTGTCAAAAGGAGGTGAGTTGTTGTCGAAAAGGAGGTGCGTTATTCATGCGTCAAGCCTAGCCGGTTTCGTTTTTTGCAGCACTTTAATCACCTTTCATAGCTTGATCTCGCATCGTCGGTGCCTCACTCAACTATTGCTCCCTCTCTTCTTACTCCGAGATGCTCGCGTCGTTATCTTATTTGCGCTCAACATCTTGCGCGACATACCCTAACTGTGAAAAGACTTTTACATCGGCACCTACTACGATGTGTATGAATCAGAACAAGGCTTTCACTACTTTGCGATTATTCAATTATCGTAAGTGCCTCAAAACGAATACAACGCACAGCGTGTCTGTTTAACTGCGAAGCATGCCGTGCTGAGCGTCGCTGGGCTAGAAAAAGATAGTATCTAAGAGACATGGCTATGACGAAGAAAGTACTCGTACTTTTTGCACATCCTGCGCAAAGTGACTCGGAGGTAAACATGCCTCTGTTCTCTGCCCTTTCAAGTATAGAGCGCGTCACGACCGTTGACCTATATGCTGAATATCCGCGTTTTCGCATCGATGTAGAGAAAGAGCAGCAGCGACTGCTCGCTCATGACATCATCGTTTTTCAGTTTCCAATGTATTGGTATTCGTCGCCGGCAATGATCAAAGAGTGGCAAGACCTTGTGCTTGAGTATGGTTTCGCATACGGCAAGGCCGGCGATCAGTTGAAGAACAAAAGCGTACTTATTATGACGAGCGCAGGAGCGCAACAAGATGCGTATCAAACTGAAGGCTTGAATCAGTACCCATTGCGCGAATTGCTCCGTCCATTCGAACAAATGGCGCATCTATGTCAGATGCATTACCTGCCGCCGTTCGTCTTGTTTGGATCGAGAACAGCGCACGAAGAGCTGCGAATCGACGGCCATATCAAACAGGCCAAAACCTTGATTCAGGCGATACAAAAGGGGAAACTAGATCATACATCGCTGGGTCATTACGCCCTAAGCAACGACTATTTCCAAGAAAGTGAGGCTCAGCGATGACGGAGTATTTTATTCAGGCCAGTATCTATTTGATTGCGGCCGTTATTGCGGTGCCTATTGCTAAGCGCTTGGGGTTGGGTTCTGTACTTGGGTATTTGATTGCTGGAGTGGTGATTGGCCCCATCACCGGCTTGGTTGGTCAAGAGACGCAGACGATCCAACATTTCGCCGAGTTTGGCGTGGTGATGATGTTGTTTCTTGTTGGTCTCGAACTTGAGCCGAAAATGCTGTGGCAAATGCGCAACAAACTTTTGGGTTTGGGAGGGCTTCAAGTGGGGCTGAGCGTTGCCCTTATCGCAGGCATTGCCTCTTTGTTTGTTGATCAATGGACTTACGCCTTAGCCATTGGTTTGATCTTTAGTTTGTCTTCGACCGCGATCGTTCTGCAAACCTTTAATGAGAAAGGCTTGAGCGGAACAGAGGGTGGGAAAAGTGCATTCTCCGTCCTCTTATTCCAAGACATCGCCGTGATTCCCATGCTTGCGCTTATCCCTTTGTTAGCGCTCAGTGCGCTTTCTGGAGATATGGGCTCCGCGCACCAAACTCACCATAGTTACAGCCTGGTTGAGGGTCTACCTGGCTGGCAATATGCCTTGGTCGTTCTCGCCGCGATTGCGATAGTGGTCATTGGTGGTCACTTTGCGAGCCGTCCAGTGTTTAGGTTCGTTGCCGCATCGGGTTTACGTGAAATATTCACCGCTTGTGCTCTGTTATTGGTGATCGGTATTGCTGCCATCATGAGTTTGGTGGGGTTATCTCCAGCGCTAGGCACTTTTTTGGCGGGCGTTGTGCTCGCCAACAGCGAGTTTAGACATGAGCTAGAAAGCACCGTTGAACCTTTCAAGGGCTTATTGCTCGGTTTATTTTTTATCACGGTAGGCGCTGGTATCGACTTCGGGTTATTTGCGAATCAGTGGGTTGTCGTTATTGCGCTCACACTAGGCTTGATGCTGTCAAAAATGGCCATTCTTTATGTGCTTGCTCGTATCTTTAAGATACGCAATAGTGATCGTTGGTTGTTTTCACTCAGCCTTGCGCAGGCCGGTGAGTTTGGCTTTGTATTGCTTAGTTTTAGTGTTCAGAACGCAGTGCTGCCTGACAGTATTTCTAAGTTGCTTGCGCTCGTTGTTGCTTTATCAATGTTCTTCACACCTCTGTTATTCATTCTGTTCGATAAGCTCATCGTGCCGCGTTTTGAAGCCTCAACCAATGCTTCTCAAACAGAGGATACCATTGACGAAATCGCACCAGTGCTCATTGCGGGCATCGGGCGCTTTGGACAAGTTGTGAATCGTTTACTCACATCCAACGGTATTCCAACCGTAGTGTTAGACCGCAGCGTTGACCAAATAGACCTGGTTAGAAACATTGGCATCAAAAGCTACTATGGTGATGCAATGCATCCGGATCTTTTGCATACGGCAGGAATAGAAAGCGCCACTTTGTTCATTGTCGCGATCGACGAGTCAGAGCGTGCCATAGAGCTCGTGAAACACGTAAAACAGACCTACCCGCATGTGAAAATTCTCGCTCGGGCCTATGATCGAAGAGACGCATACGCGTTGCGTTTCAATGGCGCAGATCACGTGATTTTTGAGAGCTTTTATTCCGCACTCGAGCTTGGAGGGAAGGCCATGACCGAGCTAGGTTTTCACCCGTTTCATGTTGAGCAGCTAAAAGAAAATTACGTCGACACTGAGCAAAAACACGACCCGCAGCTCTACGACATGTGGCAAAAAACTCAAGGCGATAGCACCATGATTCAGCACTATCGTTTGCTATTTATAAAGCTAGAAGAATTACTTAAAGAGTCGATGAAACTCGGTCGAGAGGATAGACACGACTCAAGCCATACGTCCTGGGCTCCACCCCCAAAGAATTACCTAGACGATTTTAAGGACACACACTGAGATAGATTAAAGGCTCTTTTTTGAGGGTGATCGATAAGGTGCCTATGTTAAATGTTGAATGTTGACTGCAACCAAGAACGAGCCGATTGAACGTCAGGTTATTCGTTATTGAATGACTCGGTCTTTTGCCCCTTGTGAACCCAGTCGGTTTACTTCTTCTTTGACTCCGTATTGCATATAGGCCTCTTCGAGCAGGCCTGACGTAATGGCATCATCTAAAGCAACATTAAATTGGTCACGCAGCTCTGAGGCACCGGCCCTCTTGCGAGTAAAGCCGACGTGGAAGGTCTTGTTAGCCCCCACTTCTTTTGGAATATAGTCAATGCTTTGAAACATCGGAGCATACTGATCAAGATAAAACTGGCATACCAGCCTGTTGCATATAAATAGGTCAATGCGCTCGCTTTTTAGTTTTTTTAAGTTGTCGAGTGTTGGATTTTGTGAAAACAGCGGGGTTATGGTTAAAAGTCTTTCACGCTCAGCAGTAATGAATGTCGATGGGTAGTGGTATCCTGCATTTGACCCGATATGGTAAGGGTGAAGATCGAAGAGCGTCTCCCAAGATATATCTGATGATTTTCTTTTGAAAAACACCGTATCAATCACTGAAATAGGATTCGAAAAATACGCAGCGTTACTTCTCGCTTCATTATACGTATAAGGGTATATGCCATCGACATGTCCGCTTTCTACCATTAAAAGCGCCCTTTTTGCCGGGACCGACGAAATCTTGAGCTGATGGCCCATTGTTTCAAATATCTCACGTAACAGCTGGGTAACGCTGCCGACGATTTTTTCATCTTTTTCAAAGCTATGCGGAGCATGCTCAACGGTGACAAAGTGCAGTTCTTTGGAGGCAGTTTGTATGCTCAATAAACAAAGGCTCAAGAGTAAGAGTGCTCTGCTAATATGCGGTAAGGCAGCGACATGTATTAGCATGATGAGTCCTCTTTTGAAGGCGTGTGCGCTTTGAAGTCATCTTAGGTGAGTCGTGACCACTATACAAACATCCGGCTAGTTATATCTCGGGTAAGCATTACTGAAACCGAATGCTCACTTAAAACGTAAGTATCTATTCCCTATGTTCTCGTATGTGACGAGGGGTTCTAAAGGGCAACGTTGTTGCTTTTTTGAGGCTAACCTTACCGTTATGCCGTATAGACTGTTGTAGGGGGGCGTTGCGAATAGACAGTCAAAATACTAGGTTATGGCAACGTTAACAGAAGCAAGTTTACATTGAGAGCACACTAGGTAGCTTAGTATGAAGGTGTTTACACTATCGGCACTATGTCTTAGTTCTATTTTAGTGGCAGGTTGCAGTAGCGATGACCCCGCAAATTCCGTTGATATAGATATTCTCAGCGGTCAAACCTACGCACGATGCGATGGGGCCGGCAGCAAAGTGACATATGCGTTCGACAACGGATCGGTAACTAAAACAACCGAAACATTTGCCGCAGGTGATTGCAGTGGCGCGGCGCAAACGACGATGGCCGACGCTTTGACATACCAGAACGGGAAT
>NZ_LWFT01000521.1:0-21164 GCF_001635105.1 Oleiphilus sp. HI0079 | reverse complement strand
TCCAAATAGGATGTGACCAATAGCCGGTTGAATCGGTCATTCTCAGCTCGCTCATCCCATATTTCTTTAAATAAGACTTCAAACTTATCTTTAATTTTGGCGAGATCAATGCCTTTGCCACTATGCGATTGGAGCGAAAAGTCATGCATCCAGATAACATTTCCGGAGAGGCTCTTCACGATAAACGGGCTTTCCCCGATCACTCGAAAACCCATATTCTCGAAGATCGGCATAACATCAGAAAGCGTGACCGGCTCATCACCAACAAATAGCTTGCAGTGGAACGTGTCTTCACCTTCATCCATGGAACGGTAGAAGCTCATTTCCAAGCCGCCGCCATTCGCAATCGTATCGATATGACTTAAATCTAAAGCGGCGCGTCGTGGCGTGAAGGCTTCACGATAACTTGCATTAAAACCTTGGCGATAATGCTTTGCGAGATGACTACCCTGTTCTTCGCCATACTGTTCTGTCAGTGCGGCTTCCAAGTCGTCATGCCAGGAAATAACGACACCGAGAATTTTCTGTTCGATCGCTTCAAACTTAGCGCGCGATGGCACTTTATCGGTGAGTTTGATATTAAATTGTGTACGCGCCAAAGGGGATTCAGAGAGCAGAGTATTAAAATCTATGTCTTCTGCATCCAGCTCATCTACCAGCAAATGCTGAATTTTCAGCCTTAGATCGGTATTAAATATGTCTCGTGGCACATAGACCAACGCACACACAAAACGTCCAAAAGCATCTTCCCGCAGATAAATACTTACCTTGCGGCGCTCTTGGGCATAAAGCGCGGAATTAATTGCGCCATAGAGTCGCTCTGCGCTCACCTGAAACAGCTCATCCCGCGGGAAGGCAGACATTAATTGTTCAAACTCTTTTCCAGCATGATCACGAAGATCGTAGCCAGACAAGTCTCTGGCCTGCACAACTTTTTGTCGCAACAGCGGAACGTTATTTAAATCATCATTGAATACACGGGCCGTGTACAAACCCAAAAACCGGCGCTCACCAACCACATCGCCCTTGTCATCGAACTTTTTGACCACCACATAATCAGCGTATGCCGGCCTATGAACGCGCGACCTTCGCGATGATTTTGCAAAAAGGAATATTTCTTTTTCCAAAATGTGTTCACGAGTGTGTCTTGGCACGTCTTTTAAAACAACTTTGGCGTCGCTTTTATACGCATCTTTGAGTATTCCGAGTGCCGTCTTATCCTGACGAACCAGCACGCGATCGGCGCCCGCACCCTCGATGTCATATTCAACATAACCAAGAAAGGTAAAGCTATTGCTTGCCAACCAATCCATGAATGCAGAGGCTTCTTCAAGATCTTCTTTTGAGGCATGAGAGTGCCCCTTATCTGCCCAGCTTTTCGTAATCGCTCCCACGCGATCCAGCATTAATGGGTAATCATCGACCGCCGAAAAAACCTCCGACAACACCCCATCAAGTTTGTCGCACAGTGAACGTATTTGATCCTGTTTGGTAATTCGATCAATTTCGATGCGAATCAACGCCTCTTCCCTGCAGGACTCAGATCGCTTTGAGCCCGGCTCAAGCGCTTTCAATTTACCATTGCCATCACGTTCGCTGCTCAAGATAACGTTTTGAATACCCTGCACACGCAAATTCATATCCGTAAGCGCAATACGAAGCGAGTCTACGATAAACGGGACATTGTCCATCAACACCGTGATGACTGTGTGTGGCGACTGCCATCCATCCACTTCTAGCCCCGGGTTGTCGATCGACACTTTGGTTTTTGCTGTCAGTGGTTGCTCAACGAATTTCCATAAACTAATCAGGTATCCAAAAACGTCATTAACCCTTCGCCCTACAAATTCTTCGGTATAGGCGGAGTCAATAAAACGTGTTAGAAAGCCGCGAACGGCCTCTTGTTTTGACTTGTTAATTTGTTCTTTTACGAGTGTATCAAGTTGCTTGACGATGGCGCGTTTGTCTTTCGTTTCGATCAGTTTCATAAATCCTAGACTCAAAATTAGTCTTCGCTCAGTCCTTGATGGCCCCAGATAACGAAGCGTGGCGATTTTTTATTAATAAGAAGCACGATTAAGAATAGTTCATTGCATAGAAATTGCGTATTAACGACGCTTCCTTTAGCTTTACCATTCTTAATATACTCATACAACCTTGTTGGAGAAGCGGTGAATGGGATCTGATCAGGTATTTGAGCAGCTACGCCTATCATTGGAAAAATCTATTATTGGCCAGCCCCATCTTGTCGAAAGACTATTGATTAGTCTGTTGGCGGACGGGCATCTACTTGTTGAGGGCGCGCCTGGGCTTGCAAAAACCAAGGCCATAAAAGCGCTTTCAGACAACATCCAAGGCAATTTCCAACGGATTCAATTTACCCCAGACTTGTTGCCATCAGACGTCACAGGCACAGAAATCTACCGCATGGAAACGGGTAGCTTTGAGTTCCAGAAAGGGCCTATTTTTCATAACCTTATTCTTGCAGATGAAATCAACCGTGCTCCCGCAAAAGTGCAGTCGGCACTCTTGGAAGCAATGGCTGAGCGGCAAGTCAGTGTGGGTAAACAAACATACCCTCTTGACGATCTATTTCTGGTAATGGCGACCCAAAACCCGATCGAGCAAGAAGGCACTTATCCATTGCCAGAAGCCCAGCTTGATAGATTTCTACTGCATGTAATAATTGACTACCCTGATGCGGACGCGGAACGAGCCATACTTAAACTCGTTCGTGGAGAGGCACTCGCCTCAAGTAGCAGTGACGAAGTCGAGGCGATCACGGTAAGTCAGGCAGCAATCATGCAAGCGCGACAAGAGGTTCTGCAAATTCACATGGCCGATGCCGTTGAGGATTATATCGTCAACTTGACCATGGCGACTCGGAACCCTCAGCCGTTTAGTGCAGAGCTCGCAAGATGGATTGAATACGGCGTAAGTCCACGAGGTACTTTGGCGCTTGATCGATGTTCTCGAGCCTATGCATGGCTTCAAGGCAAGAATTTCGTCAGCCCTGAAGATGTTGCTGCGGTTTTGCACGACGTATTTCGACATCGTGTACTGCTTAGCTTTGATGCAGAGGCGGAAGGACAAAGTGTTGAGGCAGTTCTTGAATGTCTGCTGGCAAGCGTGCCCGTTGCTTAGCCGTATTCTGAGACGTCGAGGGCATTCAGTCTAATGGCGAGCAAACCACACTCTCACACACTTCCTGAACTTTTGGGCGACGGCGTATACACCAGTGTTGAAGAACTGGTGTCTCTCAACGCCCACGCCAAACATCTGTCTCACTTAAAAGCGCGAGTAGCGAGTCAAGTACAGAGTGGCTCTCATCACTCTCGCTTCAAAGGCAGAGGCATGGAGTTTGCCGAAGTGCGGCCTTATCAAGCAGGAGACGATGTTCGCAGTATTGATTGGCGTGTAACGGCGAGACGGCAGAGCCCCCATACGAAACTCTTTCAGGAAGAGCGTGAGCGACCCGTCATGATTTTATGTGATCAGTCAGCATCGATGTTTTTTGGCAGCAAGGACTGCATGAAATCCGTTCTCGCGGCAAGAAGCGCTGCACTATTGGCGTGGAGTGCACTGTCACACAACGACCGTGTCGGCGGCATTGTGTTTAATGAAAAAGCCAAGTTGACCGTAAAACCGGCCCGTAGCCGAAAAGCATTATTGCGTTACTTCAAGCATTTAGAAGAAGCCAACAACGCGCTGACAGCGACTTCGCTCAGCGAGGGCGGCATTTTTGATAAGCATTCATTCACTGAAGCGCTCATTGAGGCGAATCAAGTCACGCGCCCAGGAACCTTGGTTTTCGTAATCAGCGATTTCCATCGATTAGATGCCAAGGCAAGCCAACAGCTCAGCGCTCTCGCTCGTCATAATGAGTTAATACTTCTTCGCTGTAGCGACCCTCTTGAACACACGCTTCCAGTAGGCGGTATTCTGCCAATACGTAATGGTGACGATGTGTTTTATCTGAGTCCAGAAGAGCAGCAAACGCATTCGGCTCTTCGTGCATGGGACGACAACATTGAGCGTCAACTATCGCAACTAGCAAAATCTCGGAACACCAACTTTTGGGACATTTCTACAGGCAAGTCGGTTGACTCACAGCTACATCAAATTACCAACCAAGTTCGGGGTGTTGGACGACGATGAATGCGCTTGATCCGCTCGCTCAGCTCAATGACATAATCGAGGCGCAGGCAATCACATGGTGGCCACTTGCTATTGGGTGGTGGCTGCTGATTTTCGTTGGCGTTACTGTCGTTGGCGCTACATTTGTCTTTTTTATTAAGAGGCATCAAAGGTTACGTTATAGGAAAGAGGCGCTGCTAGCGCTGCTAGATCTCGAGAGACGATATTTCAAATCGACACCAGACCTAACATCTGACACAGGTCATCGGGATGCAAGTCGTCTCAACGCGGAAGTAAATATGTTTTTAAAACGCATCCTCAGCAGTCAGCAAGGCTCTGCCGACTATCGAACGCAAACATCCGACGCATGGAAGCAGACTTTAGACGAGAAGCTTCCTTTCCTTTCCGAGCAAGACAAAGACCTTTTAGCATCTGGTCATTACGCCCCCGTTGCGACGCGCCTTGATAGGGCCTTTTTTGAAAGCCTAAAAAAATGGCTTAAGAGGCAGCGTTGATGGAGCTACTCACAGTAATCGACCAAATTGATTTCGTATGGCCTTACGCAGCTCTTATTGCACTATTGCCTCTGCTGTTTCGCAGTTTGAGAAGCGATGAAAGTCAAAATCCAGAAATGACAGCGCCAGCCATCTCGGCCTACGCACAAGCCCATGCAGAATACGGTTTTGCGACGGTCTCTTCGCAGCGCGAACACAAACGAAAGAAAGTTTTTCTCTATGTTCTTTGGATCCTACTTACAGTTGGATTAATGCGCCCACAGTTTTTTGGTGCGAGCGTCGAGCTACCGCTAGAGGGACGTGATCTGATGTTAGCAATCGACATTTCGCCAAGCATGAAAGAAGTAGACATGCCCTTAAATGGACGACGTGCCACGCGAATCGATGTGGTAAAGAGCGTGGTCGGAGATTTTTCACAGCGCCGCGAAGGTGACCGGATCGGTTTGATCCTGTTCGGAACACAACCTTACGTTCAGTCGCCGCTTTCGTTCGACACCGAGACAGTCAATACACTTTTGCAAGAAGCATTTCTTGGTATGGCTGGTCAAGCAACCGCGATTGGTGATGCAATTGCCCTCGCCGTGAAGCGTTTGAAAGAGCGACCCGAGCAAAGCCGTGTATTGATATTGCTTACGGACGGCGCCAACACAGCTGGCGAGATACCACCTCAAAAGGCGGCCCAATTAGCCAGTAGTTTCGGCGTGAAAATTTACACCGTTGGCATTGGTGCCGATGAGATGTTGCAACGAAGCTTTTTCGGCTCTCGTACTGTAAACCCCTCTGCTGATTTGGATGAAGATATGTTGCGAACCATCGCAGACACAACCGAGGGGGCGTATTTCCGAGCAAGAAACACGGAGGAGCTCGAGCAGATCTACGCCGAAATTGACACGTTAGAGCCCATCGAATCTGCAAAGCGTACGTATCGGCCACAAAAATCCCTTGTCCACGTGCCTGTGCTCATCGCTCTATTCCTATTTGTTTTATATAAGCTCATTGTTGTTGCTCAACGCATGCGAACCAACAAGAGACAGGAGGCAAGGCGCGATGGACTTGCTTAACCACCTGCCAGACTTACACTTCCTCAGGCCCGAACTACTTGCCCTGCTTGTGCTATTGCCGCTACTGATTTGGTTGCTTCGTAAAGGCGTTACCAGAGACAATTCTTGGAGCCAGCACATCAACCCGACCTTACTTCAGGCGATGCAGGGAAAGCAAAACGTAGCCCGCAAGAAGCGCACGCGCACTGGGTTACTTTTGACATCGCTCGCACTGCTCTTGATTGCAGCCGCAGGTCCGAGCTGGATTGAAAAACCTCAACCTGCAACTCAGCGTAGCGACAACATGGTCGTTATAATGGATTTATCTTTGTCGATGCTTTCTGAAGATACCCCGCCTTCAAGACTAGTCAGGGCGAAGCAAAAAATTGTCGATCTATTAAGTATGCGGAAAGAAGGTAGCACTGCGTTAATCGCGTTCTCAGGTGACAGCTTTGTCGTTACCCCGCTTACCGATGACATGCGCACAATCGAGTCGAACCTTGCAGCACTCGAGCCACTCATCATGCCAGTCATCGGCAGCCGTCCGGACCTTGGGGTAGACCAGGCCAAGGATCTTTTGGCTAAAACCGGCTCATCTACGGGGCGAATTGTCCTGGTAACCGATGGCGTTGCTCCACATCAAATTGACCGCATTACAGACATGCTTACTAGCACAGAATTCGAGCTCAACATCATTGCGGTAGGCACGGAAGAAGGCGGACCGATAAAGCTTCCAGATAATCGCGGTTATCTCAAAGACGGTGGGTCAGTGGTGATCGCGAAGACTGAGTTAGCGCCACTCAGGGCGCTCGCTATAGAAAATCGCGGCGTATTTTCTGAACTAGCATTGAACGACAGTGACCTTGAAGCGATAAACGCAGCAGGCACCCTACTAAGTTCAGAACATCAACAAAATGCTCTTCGCGGAGAATTCGATCAGTGGGAAGATATGGGTTTCTTGTTTCTCGTTCTGGCACTCCCCCTTTGCTTGCTTGCGTATCGCCAAGGCGGCCTTCTTATTCTTTTAATCTTTATCAGTCCTCAACAGGCGGATGCGTTTGAGTTTAGCGATCTGTGGTTGACGCCAGATCAGCAAGCTCAGCGTCAAGTCCAACAAGGTAACTACGATATTGCCGCGCAACTGTATACGTCTCCGCGACACAAAGCCGATGCACTTTACCGGTCAGGGAACTATGAGCAGGCGGCAGAACTTTATTCTCAGTTTGAAGACGCCGAAAACCTTTATAATCTAGGCAACGCCCGTGCGCGCGCGGGACAACTACCTGAGGCGCTCGAAGCATATGAACGATCACTTGAGAAAGCGCCACTCAATGAGCAGGCTCTCGCAAACAAAGCAATTATCGAACGCATGCTAGAAGAGCAAGAACAGGCTGGAGGTCCGCCAAGCGAGCAATCCGAGGGTCAAGATTCTCAGCAAAGCTCTGAAACCAATTCTGACCAACAATCTCAACAGCAACAATCCCAACAACAAGGACAGTCATCAGAAGATACAAATAGTCAGGAAAGCGGCCAACGTTCGAGCCAAGAGCAAGACGAAAACCAACAAGATCAAGCGCAGCAATCAACGTCAAACACCACCGACAACACAGCTCAGAGCGAAGATGAAGCGCAACATTCACAGGCGATGCCTGAATCAACGAGCGATATTGAGCAAATGAATCAGCAGGCTCAGCAGTCTCAAGGAGGTTCAGAGAATTCAGACCCCAGCGCGAAAAAAGCTGAAAGCCTAGCCGATACCAATCTCACCCCAGAGCAGCGAAAGGCGCTTGAGGAACCAACACCAACCGAAAACCAATCCATGGCAATAGAGGAGTCGCTTTCTTCGGAAGAACAACGCTCCTATGAGCAGTGGATGCGCCGCGTACCAGACGACCCATCCGGTCTGTTGCGTCGTAAGTTCGAGCAACAAGCGAGAGAGCGCAGTAGAGAACATTATTCAGAGGAACCACTATGGTAAACCGCGTCCCGTTCCTGTCACTTAGGGCCAATCTATTAGCCCTGCTCTTCTTGCTTGGGAACGCCTTGAGTGCTTCAGCAGCGACGGAACTCAATCTGAGCGTTGATAAGAACAAGCTCTATCAGAATGAGATTCTGAACCTCACAGTGCAAGTGAATTCAGAGCTGGATTTCAGTCTTGGTGGCTTGATGAATTTTGGCGGAGCGCAAGTCGAATCACCTAGTTTCGAGGGCATTGAGCAAGACTGGGAAATCATTGATAAACAGCAAAGCTACAATATGCAGTCCATAAACGGCAAAACGCAAAGCCTCATTACATGGCGTTATGCGTTAAGCCCAAAGCGAAGTGGCGTGTTACAAGTTCCACAAGCGACATTTCAGGATTCGACCAGCTCCCCGATAAACATCGACGTCATTGCGGGGAATCGTCCACGCGACGAATCGAACCCTCCGCCCGTTTTTTTGAAGGCGAGTATCGACAAACCCTCGCCTTACTTACAAGAGCAGATCATTTACACGCTCGAGCTGTATACGCTTGGGGAGGCTCGCGGCGATATGAGTGAACCAACGCACCCAGATCTTATCATTGAGCCTCTCGGAGAGACGAGCAAGACCTATAAAATGCGTTTTAACCAACGCTACGAAGTCTATGAGCGCCGTTACTTGTTATTCCCTCAAAAGAGTGGGCCTTTAACCATATCCGCTCAAGAATTCAGCGGCACCGTTGTCGATGCGCGCACCCGGCGACGCGGACGGGCAAGAGAGCTTTCAAACGAAGTTGCCCTCCAAGTTAGACAACCACCAAGCACATTCAGCGGCGAAACGTGGCTACCCGCTACGAGTTTGTTCATCAACGAAACATACGACCCTGATATCACCGAGATTAAACAAGGCGACTCGATCACAAGAAAGATCAGCATTTCCGCGCTAGGCCTACTCGGATCAGCACTACCAGAGTTGCCAGCCCCTTCTATTAGCGGAATGAAAATTTATCCAGATCAAGCTCAGGTGAACGCAAGCGAACATGCGCAAGGCGTTCAGAGCTCGCGTCTTGAAACACAGGCAATGGTCGCGATTTCTCCAGGCGAATACACACTGCCCGCCATTAAGCTCAAATGGTGGGATACAGTGAATGATCGAGAAAGAACCGCTACGGTTCCAGAGCGCGTCATTACGATACTTCCTGACGAATATGCGTCCCACTCTCAGCAAAACACTGAGAAGAATGCGCCGCCGCTTGAAATGAATGACGTTCTTCCTGAATCCGATAATGGCACCCTCGGTAATACGCCAATCATTACACCAATTACCGAGGACGATCACGGCGCCGTGACAGCAGAATCAGCCAGCGGCACGTTATGGATCTACGCAACCTTAACGGCGCTTACGTTGTGGGCTATGCATGCTGCATACCTTTATAGAAGGCTCAGTCGTCAGCCCGCTCCAACAGCCCCTCACGAACTGCATTCAGGCACAGAAGCAGAGGCGCAACTTTCGACACTAAGCGATCGGCTAACCGACGCAGTAAAATCCAATGACCACAGCCTCGCAGTTAAGGCCAGACATTGGTTCGAATTGCTTTCAGAGTTGGCGCCAACAATCAGTCAAGACATAGAGGCAGAATTTAGGCAACTAGTGAGGCTGTTTGAAGCCGCACACTTCGCGAAAGAAGCTCAGGAACTAGACAAGGAAACCAAAAACAGATTAACCAAATTAGTCGTCGATACCACCCGCAATGCAGAACAGAGAACCAAGCGTAATCCGAGCAATAAAGGACTCGCACCCTTTTACCCTGCTTGATGTTGTTATACTACAATGATTCTTTTAAGGTCATAACCTGTCATGAATTGTCACGAATTCTGCGGCGCTTGCTGCATCGCACCGCAGATATCCAGCGCACTCCCAAACATGCCAGATGGCAAGCCCGCAGGGGTTCGCTGTATTAACTTGGATCAGCAAAACCGCTGTACTGTATATAAACAGCGCCCGGATGTCTGTCGCAACTTTCGCGCAGAAAAAGACACCTGCGGCGCAAACTTTGATGAGGCTTTAACGTTGATAGGAGCGTTAGAAAAGGCTACTTCATCTTGACGAGTAAGCGCACCAAGAAGCTCTATTTCCAGAACCTAAACCCCAGAAACAAAAAAGCCTCGCTAAGAGCGAGGCTTCGAATATGCGATCAGATCAAAGATCAAAGTTGAAGCGTTTCAACCAAAACAGCTTTAATAACAAAGCCCGCAGCACCCATTCCAAGCGCAGCAAAAAGAACAACCGTGCCGAACTTACCAGCGTCAGACTTCTTTGCCAAATCCCATACGATGTAAGCCATATAAGCGATAAGAACTGTAATTCCAATCGTCAGGCTCCAAGTTTCAAAAGTCTCTACAGACATATAAACACCTATTAATAGATCAACAAGAAATTAAGATTGCGCGCATTTTAATTGATCGAGATCAAATTACCATCGAAATTGGTGTGAAATTACGTTATAGCGAACATAACTGTCATAAAGGATGTCTATAGCCCAGCGGGTGCGGAATACTTTGGCAGGTAGGACCGCTTACTACTGTCGATAATTACGGTCGATAATTACGATCGATAATTACGATCGATAATTACGGTCGATAATTACGGTCGATAGTAACGCCGGTGAATACTTTCTGCCGTAGCGCCGCGCCAGTAGGAAAAACGGAGTTTCCACATTAATACGACAGTTCTCCAAAAACCTTCTGTTCGCCATTTTCGAGAAGATGTCTTAACGAAGGCATTGAGTAAAAATGGCTTTGAACGCGCCTTCAACGATTTTGAAAGTTCTATATCTTCCATCAGGGGTTGTGCAGGAAAGCCGCCTACCCGATGAAATTCTTTGGACTGAACAAACTGGGTCTGATCCCCTGTTGATATGCCAAACAGTCGTGAGCGCAAGTTGATCATAAAACTCAACATCTTGTACTCCCAACCTAGGCTATCAAACCTGACACGACAAAACCCCCAAACCCTATTCTGATGAGTAAACCGCTTAAGCTCGATTGCGAAGTCATGTTCAATGCGTGTATCTGCATGAAGGAAAACAAGCACCTGACCGGAGGCGAACGATGCCCCGTAATTCATTTGGTGAGCGCGACCACCTTGCGGCGAGCGCACATGCTTAATGAGTGTACCTATTGAGGCGCAGTCTTTTACGAGCGCATCAACTATCTTTGGTGTTCGGTCACGGCTATTCGCATCGACCACAATAAATTCGACTTCTGACCTCAAAAGAGCATCTTGCCTATTCGCCAACGCCGGTTTTTTGGGCTCTTTCGGGAAAAAACCGCAGAAAGCACTATGAATGCACTGCTCTATTTGTTCCTCTTCATTGTGAACAGGAATGATGATCGAAAAGAGAGGTGCAGTGATACCTTCTTCGAAGTTAGCACCGCATTCACCCAATTCTGTCACAGCGCGCCGCCGCAGCTACTGCCTTGCCCGGCTGTACAGCCAAAACAATGCTCCGCAACGATGATCGATTGGCCATCCAAAGGTGTATTTAGTAGCTCACGTATATGCATCGCGTTTCTATCTGACGCAATCACATCATTGCGTTTTGAACGAATCGGCAGCTCTAGCATCTGATTAAAATCACAGTCATACAGAAAGCCCTGCCAATCGACACTAATGGTTGTGCGACACATTACCTGCTCAAGATTCGCCTCGCTGTACGCTTCTTTAAGCAGATCCATATATTGCTCAAACTGCCCTTTCGATAACAGAACGCTACCAAAACGTGCGATGGGCATATTTGTAATCGTGTAAAGATCGTCAAAATTGATGGCAAAATGTTCCGACAAATGTCGCTGATAGTCTGCTCTTAACGCGGATTGTGGCGGTGGCAGAAAAGGGCCGACCGGGTTATAAACTAAACTTAACTTAAGATTCGGATCGCCACGGCCATAACCGAGTTTATTGAGCAGGGCTAAGGCCTTAATGCTGCCATTAAAGGTGCCTTTGCCTCTTTGTTTATCGACATTGTCTTCCGTGTAGCAAGGTAACGAGGCCACAACCTCAACCTGGTTTTCAGCAAGAAACTCGGCCAAGCCCTCTTGCCCTGGCTCCAACAAGACGGTGAGGTTGCACCGGTCCATTACATGCACTTTCCGTACGCGCGCCTCTTCGACGAAATAACGAAAATGTGGATTTAGCTCCGGTGCCCCACCCGTTAAATCCAGTGTCTTGATACCATGAGCATCGATTAGTGCAAGTAGCTCATCAATGGTCTCCTTGGACATTAACTCTTTGCGGGTAGGTCCTGCATTCACATGACAATGTGTGCAGCTTAAATTGCAAAGATAACCGAGATTAACCTGAAGTGTTGATATCTCTTTCCTCTGGATGCTTGGAAACTCTGAATCCATTAATCTCGGTTTTACATCCAACATTCAAACAACTCCATTGAAAATTATTTTAGGCTTACTAGCGATCTAACTTTGAACACAACGCAATTAAAAAGTTCCCAGAGGGACGCAAAATCACTCGTGCGTGCTTCGAAATTCCGATGGTGTCTGATTAAACCAACGACGAAACACGCGTGAAAAATTTGAGGTGTCAGCATAGCCGACCTTAAGAGCAATCTGCTCAATACTGAGTTCGTCTGAGGATAAATACCAAACCACCAGTTCTTTCCGCACCTCATCTAACAACGTTTGATAGCTAGACTCTTCATTTTTTAGCTTTCGTATAAATGTACGTACCGACACAGCAAAATGCTCTGCGGCCTCTTCTTGTAATGGGAATTCGCCACCGCATCGTAGCAGGAAGGTTTTTACGCGTCTCGAAAAAGCACCACCTTTTACTTCTTGCTGTAATAGCTGCTCGCACTCCCTAAGTGCATTTCGATAGGCAAATTCGTCCACCGTGAGGCATCTTTGACGAAGGGTGTCCTCAGGAATCACAAGCTCCAAATGTTGACTATTCAAACTAAAGGTTACATTGGGAAATTTTTGTTGGTATGCATCGGGATGCGGCAACTCTGCTAAAGGCAACTTTACCGTGATCGCTGTATTGTTCACTCCGGTGGTCTTGGCAATCAGGTCGACAAACGATGAAAGCAACACTATCGAGACGAATAGTCGCAATGAATCCAGATCGAACTTCTCGACCACTCGAAATATCGTCTGGCCCTCCATCACGTCACTTTCAATGCTAATGATGGCGATGCGCGTAGCAATCATCTTGCGCACGAGCTCAAAGGTATCCTTTACCGTTGGAGCAGCTAACGCGCCATAACCAAGCGGTCCGTGCGAAGAGGCCTGACTAATGCTTGATATCCCAAGCTCCAAGGGCAATCGGTCATCCGCCTCTAAAGCCTTGAGCTGGGCACGCTCTAGTAAACGTCGAAACTGCTCAAAACTGATGAAGCTCTGGCTTTCCAAAAGACTCACCCAGCTAAGGCTATTACCTTTGAACAATTCAGAGGGTTCTGTACCTAAATTACGTAGGTGCGCTACCAGCAACCGTGCATAGCTAGGGTGAATAGAAGGTAAGAGGTAGTCAGTATTACTCGTCATGATTGGCAGAATATGACGAAACACTGCCACTTTCAACGCTTATTTCTCATTGCTGTTAGTGTTTCAATAACATCCACAGCAAGCATTTCGTTAGTGCTAGCAACGCGCACGAATGTATTGCAGACAACAAACAATAACGACAAACCTGCACGGAGAACAAATATGTCTGCTGGCACTTTTACTGCACCAACCGGTGAAACCTACACGGACAAAAAGCGTCACGCATGGATGGTTTCGCTCATGATTCCGGCGCTCGCCATTGCAGGGCCTTTACTCTACAACAATACCCTGAATGAATGGTTTCTTTGGATGTTTATCGCATTTTGGTACGTGCTGTTTCCAATCATCGACTTTGTAATGGGAGAGGACACAAGCAATCCACCGGAAGCGGTCGTTCCACAACTTGAAGCAGACCCGTATTACAAGCTAATTGCACGCATCCATGTCCCTATCGTCATCGCCGTGTTCATATATATCGGTTGGTTTGTTGCAAACACTGATTTAAGCGCGGGCGGATACATCGCCTCAGCGTTAACTGCAGGCTATATCGGCGGGCATGGTCTTAACATTGGCCACGAGCTGGGGCACAAAAAGAATAAGCTCGATCAATGGCTAGCGAAAATCGTACTAGCACCGGCCGCTTATGGTCACTTTTTTGTTGAGCACAACCGAGGGCACCACAAGATGGTCGCGACTCCCGAAGATCCAGCCTCTTCGAAAATGGGGGAGAATATTTACAGCTTCGCCCTGAGAGAGCTTCCTAATGCGATCATTCGCGCGGCTAAAATTGAACATACGCGTTTAACGAAAGAGGGTAAGAACCCGTTTTCGCTGCGCAATGAGTTCATTCAAACCTTAACAATGACGCTCGTGTTTTATATAGCGATGGGTTTATGGCTTGGGCCTGAAGTGGTGCCATACCTTTTTATTGCTGCATTTTGGTCTATGTGGCAGTTAACGTCTGCCAACTACATTGAGCACTATGGGTTGCTGCGCCAAAAGCTTCCGTCTGGGCGATATGAGCGGCCACAGCCCCACCACAGCTGGAATAGTAACCACATCTTTTCTAATTGGGCCCTTTTCCATCTTCAGCGACATTCGGACCATCACGCAAATGCTACACGGGCATATCAATCATTACGCCATTTTGACAACTTACCGTCATTCCCAAACGGTTACTTTGGTATGTTCTCTGTGGCGTATATCCCCTGGCTTTGGTTTAAAGTTATGGATAAGCGTTTAGTCGAGGTTGTAGACGGAGACCTTAACCAGATCAACATGCTTCCTAGCAAGCAAGAAAAGCTCGTTGCGAAATACCAGCTTACTCGACAATAGCAAATGCGCGCTTAAAACCAAGCGATGCTTAGAGTGTGCTCAAAAGGCCTTTGGGTAAACCCGAACACACTGAACAAAGTAGTGTGATAACGAGAGAATAGCTCTTCGCTTGGGTGGCGTCTCTTCAAAGCTCTGGAGCGACGGCGCACAACCCGCTCAGTGCCGTCGCTGTCTTGAATATCACCTATGCTGTACTATTATTGGGCGACATTAAACTATTTAATCCCCCCGCAGGATAAGATTTTTGGCTTTGAACAGCGCGCGTTTTTTTGGGTTAGCATCACTTTTAAGCTTTGGTTTGGCCGCGTGCGGTTCTCCTGAGGCCATTCTCCCGGATCGATACAGTGAGACCGACCAGTTCGTCTCCATCATCAAGACAAGCATTGCACGAAACCCCGACCTTGCCCTCGTTAACGATATCGACCACTCACGTTTGGCGGTAGAAGCTGGATCCTCCATGGGTCCCGCGCGGGTCGTTCTTTTTTCAGATGTTCAACTAGAGACGGCGATGATCCGGCTCAACCCCTTAGTCGCGCTCGATTTACCAATGAGAGTGCTGGCTTATGAGTCACCAGACGATGCTAGCTCAAAACTTACCTATAATTCGTTTGACTACATCTCCTCTCGATATCAGCTTGCAGACAACACAACGAAAGACGTCAGCGCGCACTATCGGGACAACATAAAACATGTACTGGCGGGCACGCCCTCAAGTGCCTTAGTCCAGCTTGAAGATAACCGCATGCAGCCTGATGGGATCGTCACTTTTGACAGCCCATACGATTTTGATAAGACCCTTGAAATTATCTATGACGCCATAGACGCTCAGGACGACACGGTTCGATTTGGGGCCGTAGATTTCCAAGCAAATGCCAAGGCGATTGGCGTAGACCTTCTTCCCGCTTATCTCATTTTATTTGGCGGTCCGGCACCGGGTGGTCAAGCAATGGCTGATGCGCCCACTCTGGGGCTAGACGCCTTTTGCCAAAAATTTCTTGTATGGACAGACCCACAAGGTATTACGCACCTATCGTTTAACGATCTACTTGCAATAGCAGACCGGCAGAATGTACATAAAGCGATTGCTCTAAGGGTTATTAACAAGAGGCTATCAACCGTTTTTGGCGATGCTTTGGACGCAGATTAGCCCGCGCAATGCTCCTTCGATCATCAGCAAGCTCCATTTTTTACCGTCATATTTCGCAGCTAAACCCGACCGAAAATCGCGAGGGAATGTATTGAAAGCGCCGCAAAGCCAATCATTCAAGCGGAACTAATGTGTATAGAACAGAGCCGACAGCTCGCATCTTTGGCGGTTCAGCCGCATGACGTTTAGGCAGATTGTGTGAAGTCGAGAGTACAGGTCGATAGTAAATGACGATAGTAGCGAGAAATCAAAGGAAGACTTTGCAAAACGAGAGAAAGGCAATCAATAGATTACCACACACTGTTAGGACAAGGATGTAGTACTTAGCGGCCGATAGGTGTGCTTGATGCTAGAAAAAACGCAACACCCGAGGGCGTTGCGTTCTTTGATTTGAAATCGACTCAGAAAGCCTAAGAGCACCGAATATATTTTGCTCGCCTTAGGCTCTTTGGGAGCCGTTGTACGGGATTAGTTACCAACCCCACCTGTGTTTTGAGGAGCGCTTTCCGGCGTCACGGTAGGCCAGTCCTTGAAGGTCGCCAAGTGCTTTTTAACTGCAGCTTGAGCCGGACCAAAGGCCCACATTTTTTGCCCCATCCAACGCAGATACATGCCAGACTCTTCGGCAGCCCTCTCAAATGGATCACGACGCAAGTTGAACAGCAGCGGCGCATTCAGCTCTTCCTTTGGACCACTCCATCCATGGTTTTGCACAACAAAATGCGCCTTCCAATCTCCGACGCGAACGGCCTGAAGTTGGTCTCGCTCATAGTAGTAAATCTCCTTACGGTTAGACTCGCCTTTACCAGTCAACATGTCTGTTTGATTGTAGCCGTCTAGATGCGCCTTAAAGCCTTCATAACCTTTCAGCATTTTCTCTTTCAGGTCGGCAGGACCGCCCGCTGCTGCAACAAGTGTCGGTAACCAATCCATGCCATCAAAAATACCATTTCCAACAGATCCCTCAGGAATCTTACCAGGCCAGCTCACTAAGGCAGGCGCTCTTACACCACCTTCCCATGTTGTGCCTTTCTCTCCGCGATAAGGCGTCATTCCGCCATCTGGCCAAGTCATAATCTCTGGGCCATTATCTGCGGTAAATATGATGATGGTGTTGTCAGCAATACCTAGCTCCTCTATTTTGGCGAGCATCTCTCCGACATGGTCATCGAGGTCCTTCATAACGACTTCTTGCAGGCCCCAACCATTTTGTCCAAGCATGGCTTCGTACTTAGGAGATAAGTGCGTCCATACGTGGCCACGAGACGGACAATACCAGGTGAAGAACGGCTTCTTCGCCTCAACTGCGCGCTCAATAAAGTTGATAGTGTGCTTGTTCACTTCGTCGTCTAAGGTGCGCATTCGCTCGATAGATAGCACGCCGTCATCCTTGATGGTCTGGCCACCTTTACTGTCTGATTTTGCATGAATCACATTGCGCGGAGCGAAATCATCCAACGAGCCATCTTTTGGCCAATCTGGGTCTTCGGTGTATTCCATTGCATTTAGGTGGTACAACCAACCCCAGTATTCATCGAAGCCATGCATTGTCGGCAAAAATTCATCTCGATCGCCTAGATGATTTTTTCCAAACTGCCCAGTGACATACCCCTGCTTTTTCAAGATCTCGGGGAGCGTCGGTGTCTCTGTGCTTAATCCAACAGGCCCTCCAGGCAGTCCAACTGAGTGCATGCCTGTGCGCACCGGCAACTGTCCCGTCAAAAAGGCCGAGCGGCCAGCGGTACAAGACGGCTGAGCATAGTAGTCGGTAAGAAGCATTCCCTTCTCGGCGATGCTATCGATATTAGGTGTTTCACTGCTCATCACACCATTGTGATAAGCGCTCAGATTCGAGATCCCAATATCGTCAGTAAATATGACAAAAATATTGGGCTGGTCTTGAGCAGACCATACCGTGAGGGAAAAACTACTCAATACACACACAAAAAGTAGATGGAGAATCAATTTCATATAATATCCTTACGCTGTTTCAGATTGCTCTTTGTGAATCATTTTTATACCGACCAAACCAAAGCCGAGCTCCAGTAACAAATAAACGAATAGCAACCAATGCGGCATGCCATCCAACAACAAACTTAACGCGCGGCCGGCCGCTAGACCGATCATAAACACAACGAGGCTGTAGAGCGCAGGAAGACGATATTTCTGATTGAGTGCTCCGGCCGCCCAAAATAGCGCAAGCGCCATGTAAAGACCCATTACGGCACGAAAAATATGCGTTACGTTGACCGAGCCTGCATCAATTCCAAAAAGAAAATCGAGAGAAGTGGCCGGTGCATAACCGTAGGAAAGAGCAATAGGCGTCAAGCCGATTACCGCAACAATCAGAAAAATACTTTGTGGGGACATATCTACCCTCGAAAATCGCGTGAACTTTGAAACGAATATAGTCTGAAACCCCGATTATACAAGTGAGCCCCATGTAAAATTGATCAAAGATCGGTGCACTGGCAGTGCTCTAATTGAAAAGCTCTTTGATAAATGCAAGGCAGCTCGTTGATTCATGTTTTGGCCCCACCAACGAGTTTGTTTTACACGTAAAAGTCTGTAACAACAATTAGAAGGTTTTTACACGCGGCACGCGATATGCGTTGAGCCCTTCACGATTTTTTCGTTTGGCTATGAGGCCGCTTTGACAAAGATACTAACCTCTCAAGATCGGCTCAATCTGATTGGCTGGGTATAATCACACTAACGTTAATCTGTTCACCCATCTGCTTTTGCATATTCGAAAGCTTGTCGATCAGACTCTCAGTGACCAGCGAGCCGCCTCTAAGAAGCAGCATATTCCGCTCGCCGAATATATCCTCTTTAACAATCATGCCAGGCTCCAATGAATGAAGCGGCACAACAATATTATGATCAAAATGCTTCACTAATTTCCGTTCAGTTTCGAGGTTAGACAAGGCTTTTAGTATCTCTAAATCAAATGCTGTCGTGCGTTGTTTTAACTTTTGAATTGCCTGTTCATGCGTTGCCGGAATAACCACAGGACTATATCTTTTTTCACAGTATTCCAGCGCAGCGTTAAAGATAAAATTCAACTTACCTAATTCTTGTCGTTGCAAGCCCATTGGGAACCCGCTTCCATCCGCTGCTTCTTTTTGTTTGAAAAGCAGATCTGCACACTCACTAAATGTTTCGACAGCGATAATCGTACAAGCGCTGTTTGCTGGGTAGGTTTTATAGATTGCCTGCTCATCTTCCTTCATTTTCGCGAACGGTTTATTCAAGATAGCGTCGGGTACACCGATCTTTCCTATACCATGTAAGCGTGCCGCATGAGTCAGCACCCGAATTTCCTTTTCACTCGCCCCAAGCCGAGCAGCCAGCTTCTGCACGACTTCCTCTAGTTGATAGGCTAAGGCCCTCTGTCCGGATTGTTTCATATCCAAGAGATTGAGGAAGCTCTCTCCGATAAGGGCATAAGCGTCGTCGAGCGCCTGAACCGTTTCTGAACGTTGATACGCCTCTATCTCAAGTTTTTGCTCGATGTCTGCCTTATGTTCACTTAATTCATCATGCATTTTTTTGAGCTTATGCAACGCACGATTTCTCTTTATGTTTTTGTCTCTCCGAAATAGAGCCTCATCCGCAAGATTTAAAAACTGCTCGTTATCCCAAGGCTTGGAAACATAGGCAAAAATCTCACCTTCGTTGACCGCCCTAACCGTGTCATCTTTATCGGCCTGCCCACTTAACAAAATTCGAGGCGTCATCGGCCGCGCAGTTTTGGCATGGCGAAGAAACTCTGCGCCATCCATCTTCGGCATACGCATGTCGCTTATGATCAAGTCAGGTTTGATTTCAGGCAGCGCCGCGAGCGCGAGCACTGCATCCGAATATGTGTGCACGCTATATTTTGAATGGCGAAAAACTCTTCGCAACGAACTTAATACATCCGGATCGTCATCAACAATCAAAATACTATTCTGCGTTTCCAACCTAATCCCCCAAAACGGTACAGTGGTCTATATTGAATATACTAGCCGACAATAATCGGTTCTACCGCCCTATTTTTCTATTTCTAAAGTCAAATACGGGTTCATTTATTTTGTGGTCTACATGCCGGAGCAAAAATCAGTGCGTCAGCCTAACAACGACTTTAACACTAAACGAAAACTGATGAGCCTTGTTGTTGTGTTTATATTATTTTTAGCCGCATTCTCATTTTTGTTTGTAAACGAACAGATTTGGCTAGTTTTTTTTGTCGTTGCACCCGCATCGGTATTGGTCATCTCAATAGCGTATCATTTGCCCCAAACGTCTTCAGCAGCGAGAACACGTACCTTACAGAGCAAGGTCATCACGTTGGAAAATGAAGTGATCACTCTTAGAAAGCAGATTAAGACAATGGAAGATAACCTCCTGCAAACCAAAGAGTCTCTCGCCCAAACAGAAAAGATGGCGAGTTTAGGGCAATTATCTGCTGGAGTGGCCCATGAGATAAACAATCCTGTAGGCTTTATGATGAGCAACATGTGTACCCTTAAGGAGTACACCTACTTCTTAGATCAGCTTTGCAAGCATTTGCTAGAGTTAATGTCCGGCTTAACAAAGCAAGAGAAACTAAAACATGAAGAGGTTATAGAGAAGATTGAGAACACCCTCAAGATTGAAGACCTCGATTTTGTGCTCTCAGATGCGAATGCGTTAATTGACGAGAGCTTAACCGGCTGCACCCGCATAAAAGGAATCACAAATAGCCTTAAGGGGTTCGTAAGAGAATCTCAAGACGAGCAAGAGTTGTTGGTTAACGACTTGATTGAAGAGACACTGAATATCGTCTGGAATCAGATCAAGTATAGTTGCACCCTGGAAAAGCATCTCAACAGCCAAGCACTCGTAAAGCTTGTGCCGAGCTCTTTCAATCAGGTATTGCTTAATATTATGGTGAACGCCTCACATGCAATGGAGGGGCTTAATGGTGTCCTCACGGTTAGAACCTACGATATCGAGGATAGCGTGCAGATCGAAATCGCGGACACCGGTGTTGGGATAGAGAAACGCAATCTCAACAAGATATTTGAACCGTTTTTTACCACGAAGCCAGTTGGACAAGGCACGGGACTAGGAATGTCAATTTCCTACGAGATAGTCACTGCAGCCGGAGGAACCATCACAGTGAGCAGCGAAGTCGGCGAAGGTACCTGTTTCAAAATCCGCTTACCAGCACTAAAGGAAATCTAAGCGGCCTCATCGCCATCAAACTATACATTCTTAATAGCCTTTAATTTAATCCGCGCTTTTTGCAGGTTATCATAGCGATGTTGCCCGCCCTTGGCACAGTTGGATAGCGCGGCCCCCTCCTAAGGGGCAGGTCTCAGGTTCGAATCCTGAAGGGCGGGCCATTTCCCCTTTCCCTTACTCTTATTCTTATTCTTATTCTTATTCTTATTCTCTTATTCTCTTATTCTCTTATTCTCTTATTCTCTTATTCTCTTAT
>NZ_LWFT01000520.1:0-12056 GCF_001635105.1 Oleiphilus sp. HI0079 | reverse complement strand
GGGCAAGTCGCGGTGCGAGCTCATTGAGAAACTTCGCATTGTGAAACTCCAAGGTATCGAACAGATCGCTAATCTGCTCTGAAGAAGCACTCTCGCTCCACTCTTGCTTCGCTGCTTGGAGATCAACAAGCAAATGCGGGAACCCTTCTTCTTCAAACCAAATTTTCATCTGCTCGGCAACGTGCTCAACCTGAACCTCTTGCTCATCGGTCAAATCAAACATTCTGGACATTTGCCAAGAACTCAACCAAGGCAATCGTTCAAAGAAAAAGCTAAAGGTAGAGCAACTGCTGACGGAGAAACTCAGCAACAGAATGAGCGAAAATCTGATGATTGCGCGCAGAGAAACCATGTATCGTCTTCCAGACTATGCTTTCGGATTGTTACGTTTATCGAGGCGATTTGGCTCTTCGATCGAGCCACCGCTCACCTCTAAGTTAAAAGGCTCCGCAGCGCACTGCTTTAATTGCGGCGCAGCACTGAAATCAAATCCGGAATGATCGCCCAATTGTTCTGGGTCATACCGCGTGCCACAGCCCGCTTTGATAATTTTCGCGTTATCCACTTCGCCACATTTTGGTTTCATCGACCCGCTTCGCTCACAGCATCTGAAATTCGATTTGGATTTAGCTTAACACCAGAAGCGTTGAAAGCATGCATACCTCTCACTCCATTAGTGCAGTGGCGCAACATTCTGTTCCATAAAGAAGCCTCCATAACATCAAACCATTCTTTTGTTTCATCAGTAGAACGCTGAAACCAAAAGCAAACGCTTCCAATACAAAACGCAATCTATACACTGCACAGAAAATTTGGTTGAAGTTTTCCATTTAGATAGCGATTTATCGCTGCTGTATTTACTAGGGATAAACCATGCAACAACGAGCATACGTACCGACTTTTCATTTCGATACTACGAAGCCATGTTACTGCCGTTCGCAAAAGCTCTTTGGCGAATGCTGCGGCAAAGACAGCGAAGAAAAAGCCCCACCAAGCAATATTAAAGTGGTCAATAATTTCTTAAGCGCTGCCGAGTGCAATAGTTTTCTTCGCTTCGCTGAGAAGCAAAAACGAGAATGGCTGACCGTCGTTGACTCGGAAAAGTCGACCGAAAACAAGCGCGTTTTCAAACGTCACGAAAGCCGCGTCACTCAGAACGTAGATTTGGGCAAGAAACGCCAACTCGCGAACGAGTGGTTTAAAAAAGCATGCGCAGAGCACGTGGTTCAGCTTTCGGGCGGCATTTCTGCTCAGTGGTTTGAAGAGGCCCAGCTGCTCCGCTATGGACCTGGTGGAAAGTACGGCATGCATGCTGACTCAGACCTTTTCTGCCAACAAGCCAAACAATTCTACCGATTTATAGACCGTGACTTTAGCATGCTGATTTATCTAAATGATGACTACGTTGGCGGTAGACTAAAATTTAATGGATTGAATTTCGAATACCAGCCCAAGCGCGGTGATCTCGTGATCTTTCCTTCCAACCACGTGTTTTCCCATGAGTCGCTCCCCATTGAGCAAGGAAAGAAATTTGCATTGGTGAGCTGGGGAGCATTCCCAGGGACACCAAGGGTGTCTCAACCTAGAAGCATTGTCCCTATGATGAGAAGCTAGCCGCTACCCTTCAATCCCGAGGGTGTCCAAAAGCATTTTCTTACCCTCGGAGGTTGCATGCTCGGCGAGCGCATCCATATCTTCTTTTGCAGATTCAGCACACGCTTGCATATCGAACTCTGATTGCTGCAAATTTAGCAGCGCACGCTCGTTTTCCAGATCTTCTAAGTAATCGCAGTAATCCTCTACCTCAAGACCAATGGTCGTCACCACCACCGCGGCGGTTCCAAAACTTAACGCCGCGGCTGATCCGACAACGAGCTTCTTTCCAGTTCGCTTTAAAAATCGCGTATGTGCCTTCGCACGTTTTGATTTATTTCGCTTTTTTACCTGGCTCACAATTCGCTGAGAGGTTTTCAATTTGCTTAGAACTTGTGCATCCACTGCAGCAAGCCCAAAACCGGCAAGAATGCTTGCAAAGGAAAACTTGAGCACCAGAATGATCGTTGCGGCCGTTCCTACTACTGAAGCGACAGCGGCAATCAGAACCGCCTTTCTCTTTCCTATCGACACCGTTTACTTCCTATCAAACCCTTTTGCGCCCCATGAGACTAGCGTGTTTTGGGAACATGCAAATCAACGCAAGCCACCAAGCTCTCACGCTACCGGATCTTGTCCAAAACGATTGCTCCCCTCATCTCCCTTCAAAACGTAGAAAATTAACAGAACAATCCAACCAATAATGGGTAGAAACAACAAAAGCAGCCACCAGCCGGAACGGCCAGTATCATGCAAGCGTCGCACAGACAAAGCGACCGTCGGAAGCAACACGAGCAAGCTGTATAGAGAATGTAAAAAGCCTACCTGTGTTTCCGGATCGTAGTTACCCATTTGTCTATCAATCATAATAAAGCACGAGCCGACGATCGTGCTGATAAGCACAAAAAACCAGTACTCTTTTCGGCGCGACCTTCCCTCGAACACAGCGTATTTTTTAAGTACTGTTAAATACCAATTCATACATACCCCTTTGGTTTTTGCTTGTAAGAATCATAGCTCAACTAAAGGTGAATAGGGGCTGAAGCGATGCTTCAAGGTGAAAGGGGTCGACATTTGAGAGAAAAATCCGCTTGCACCTTAGCTCGGCGAGCACCATGGGCAAAGAGCGTAACCGATTGCGTTAAGGCATGAAGCGCGCATGCCCCTTGCGAGCAGGAATGGATACGCCCAGACAGAGACTATTGCTGTCTTCTGGAGCCAGTAACGCGAATAATCTGATCCATATTTTCATTGATGTACAGTTCATCCTGTTGTCGCACAGAGCTACCGCCAACAAACTCTTCCGCGGTTAACGAAACAGCACCTTCGCTATCCCGAAGCACCATCGATCCCGGCACTGACTCGACAACTCCTTGCAACTGACCTTCAGAGATAGAACTCAACGTTCTTGATCCAGGTGCATCCAACTTATACATTTTTGGGTTTCCTAAAACCCCTTCGTCCTTGGTGTAACTCTGGGAAGGACTGTTGCTAGAAAACTGACGATCTTCGCTAACCAACACCCGTATCTCTCTCTGTAAACCGTTTACATCATCGATGCTGATCACAGGCAGCCATTTCGCATCTTGCGTTGCAGATTCTACCTGGAGAGTCTTTGGGTTAATTTGGTTCGTGTCTATGCAGACCTCATTCGCAATGTCTGTGGCCGAACAATACAAGGCTCGGCTTTCGAAAAGGTACTTACCTTCGCGACAAGTTCCCGCATTGATATCGAACGAAGTACATTCTTCAGACGTGCCCTCCTCAAGCTTCGCGAAATTGCACTGTACTGGAGAAAAACCTTTGTAGCAGATGTTACTGGTTTTCAAACCGAGGATATTCGAGGTGATATAAATATTATCGTCCTGAATAATCGGCTTTGCTATGGATTGCACAAGCCGCTTACCTAGCAATAGACTCTCTCTGACGGTCGCTGGAGCCGTCGCTGGCTGATTATAATCGTAGAGCACGAGAGCATCTCTCTCCGACAAGCGGACGTTCATCAGCAATTTATTATCATAAATCTGAAAATCGAGATCCCTCATATGATCCGCGTAGTACTGCAGAAATGCGGTAAATGCGACGTCGTTTGCTGGATCATCGAGTTCATTTAGATCCTGATATCTCTCTGGCGTACACAAATCTTCTACTGGCGTATTCTGAACTTGTTCGGCTGCGGTTACACAGTAATCGGTCAAATCGACTGGAAAACTACACCCTAACCCGACGTCACACCCGGTAGTCACCTGCCAAGATGTACCGCCTACATCATTCGCTGCATCACATGCCGTCTCATCAGCATCATAGCGGCAATCCTGAGTTTCAAACTGAGAAAATTCGAAATCATCTGTTGTCGCCTCTACGGTACTTTCAAGGCTTGTAACAAACTCGTAGGTTTTAACCGGCGTGGGCACGGTTGAACCCAAGGTATAATCAAGGTGGAAAAATTTCCCGGCATCAAAGAAAACGAGGTCGTTATCGTCGAAAACAAACTCGACTTTCGCAACATCCCCAGCGCTTTCCTCAAGCTGGTACACGCGATCAGAAAACAAGGTATCTGTATCTACTGCGCCAAATAGCTCATGCCCTTCAAAAACAAACACATCACGACCCATTTGCAATAAATGATGTGTATCTTCTAACGCATTAACATCGAAAAGATAAGGGTATACTCCCTCCGTACCGAAGACCGAACCGAATGACTCCAGGGCACGCTGTTGCGTCCACTGTAACGCGCCATTCTCATCCCAAAAGTTCAGGGTTCTCTGGTCATTATCGTCTCTGCCCCAACCTAAATAACCGTATCTAAAAAGGCCATCTGCTCCCACATATGCAACGACTGGCTGACTTAACGCTTTTGCTTCCGACACAGCCGGCCTTTGCTTTGTCTTACAGTCGGATGCTGTACTTTTGCCACCTTCCTCTGAAACGCAAATATCGACATTATCTGCGTTTTCGTCAAAGTTCATCGCCACTTTGAAATAATTGCGGAACACGCTCACATTCGAACATGGATCGTTAACGCTGGTATCGTAAACCACTTCCACGTAGACAAATGGAGCGTCTAGTTCAAAGATCTCATCCGTTGTATTGTCCACTGGCACGACTTCGTAACGAGTACTTGGGATGATCCGGCAAATCTCGCCGTTCCAACTCGTCAGACGTCGAGCACTATTCGCGACCATATCTACCTGAAACAATCCGCCCTTGTTTGCAAATACAAGAAGTTCTCTGGACATCGAGGCATCTATCTCGGTATCAAGATACTGGTACATGCCATCACTCATCTCGAATAACTGATCCGGATTCGAACCCTCCGTGACAATATTGGAATCACATCCTGACTCCTCAATCACCTGTTGCGGATCGTAGTTCAAGATGGATAGTTCAGGAGAGGTTTGACAGCCATACAAGCCAAAAAACACTTCTTTTAATGGATCAAGCTCTTCATCTTTGATATTCGGAGGAGTCGTCGGCAAATCAAATTCAGGAGGCTCTTGGAGGTCAGCAACGTCTGCACAGGCAAAAATAAAAACACTCGACACAACGAGTATACATATTCTCAAAAAACGCAGAGTATGAGCTTTACGCAGCACGGATATTCCCTTGTTGTTAGATTCTGACCAGAAAACTCGGCTATTATATCGACATTAAGCGCTTAAATAAGCGACAACACTGGCTATTGCGAGCGTTATCACACAAACAATGATGGGTTAGCGAAGCAATCGGCATTAGAGGTCTGACTTGGACATACCTAAACAGCCAATTCCATCGTCAAGCAGCAAAGTCAGCGCAACGGAATCGATTACGCCAGTAAAAAGTCCTGCCAGAGCGGGAACAACAACCAGCTCCAACACCAATTCAAACTTTCAACGCGTACCTCTTTCAAACCTCCCGTCCATCGCAAGCAATGCCGTACCACTTGACGCGCTGGCACTTCCGGTCGGCGAGCAAGTAGCGGCAAAAGTCGTTGGCGAATTGAAAGAGAATGCCTTGATTATAGGAAAGGATGTAGAGCTTCCCAGAAAAGACCAGCCCCCAAAAAAGTTAGCAAGCCTAGAAGAGGCACTCAAAACACCAGAAAGATTTCAAAACAATCCCAATGAGGCCCGCCAACAAGGTGCGCCGAAAGAATGGCTGCTACAGATCGGAAATAAATATTTAGTAGTAGAAACAGCATCAAACCTAGATTCAGGAAAACTTCTCGCCGTCACCCTTAACAGCCAAGGCGGAATCGCAGTGACGAATCCAGCGGCCGCAGCTGATGCGCAACCAAAAGACCAGATCGAAAACCTCCTCAGGCAAGCGATCACTCGGGCCTTACCGCAGCAAACGAGTCTCTCTTCAGGGTTTAACAGCCTAACGAATGCCTCTGAAATACCCAGCGGCCAAGCAAGACCGGTCTCCTCAGCTCAGCTAATAGCAAAACTCATCATCGTACTTACTCAAGAGCGCATCCCAAATAGTGACACCCTTGCCCAGCTATATAAATCGCTCGCTGCAGCCATGCTCTCGAACAAAAGTCAGAGCATGAGTCCTGCGCAGAGCACTGATTTACAAAACACGGTTGAGAGCTGGATTAAAAGTAGTGGCATCATGTTCGAAGCGACTCAATTAGTGCAACTAAGCACATCTATCAAAGCACTAAAAACACAAAGCACCGATCTCGCAATCATTTGGAAGGCAATAAGCCTAGCCGATCAGAGCGGCGCTAAAAGTAGCGAGAACCTAATCAGGGCCGCCGATGCAATGTTGAACTATTTAAATGCGCAACAAGCAGGCTTTGCGGATTCCGGCGCAAAAATTGGGCAACTTTTGCAGGCACTAGATAGCGCCCAAGCTCCCGGCAAAATCACCGATACGTTGCAAGGGTACCAACGCGCACTGCAAGCCATAAATAGTTCAGCCGAGACAATCATGAAGGTGTTCCGTTCGATAGGAAATGCCCCAGAGATTTTGTCTAACGAGCGAATGCAACTCTCAATGGAGCAAGCGCTCACTAACTACACAAACTACTCTCAGAAAGCGCTTTCGTCACTCTCACAACTTGCTGCGCAGTTATCTACTTACTCTCCAAAAAACAGTGGAACATCACAAGGTATCAACACTCAAGCGTTCTTTGAGGTCGCACTTCAGCAACTACCGCTAACACACTCAATCCCGCCAGATCTGAAGGCCTTGCTGCAAAGTGTTGCTCTCGGACTAAAAGCCGCGTTGTCAGACACTAATACGTCCAATCTAGCAGGAGAGTCGAAGCTTGATCTACGAGGCTCGCTTGAAACAACGCTGCTCAACAAGCCTTTTGATTTTCCTCAGTTCGACAAAAGCGTTTTAAAGGCCCAGGCAATGTTGGCCGACCAAGAACTGACGACGGGACAAATGCTGAAGCTCATTGCGGGCATGCTTAACCGCATTCAGTTCAATCAAGCGAACAGTCTATTGCAAGCGCAGGCAAATGCTGACAGCGGAACAACTCAATCTTGGAACATGGAGCTGCCTTATTTTCATGAGCAACAAATTCAAACCCTTCAGTTGCGAATCGATCAACATCAAGCGAAGCACTCTAAGTCCAATGAAGAGCAGCCTGATCAGCAACGATCTTGGACGATCGAGCTGAGCTTTGACTTCGAAGGTATCGGCCCACTCCATATTAAGGCAGAGCTCGCGCCACCAAAATTGAAGACCGAGATTTGGGTTGCAAATAACGAGGCAAAAACCATTGTAGCTGGAGAGCAAGCACTGTTCATCAAACGCTTGCAAGAAGCGGGCTTAGAGGTCGAGCCGCCAACGTGTCACATTGGTGCACCCGAGCGAAAGCATAAAGCACATATTAAACAAGGCCTAGTGGACATACACGCATGAATCACCTGCCGAAAGCCGTTGCGCTGCACTACGACGAAGAACACGCCCCTAAAGTCGTCGCAAGCGGAGAGGGGGACATCGCTCGCGAAATCATGGAGATTGCCAGAGAACACGGCGTACCGCTCTACGAAAACCCAGACTTAGTTGCGGTATTGGCCCGCCTAGAGCTGGGAGAGGAAATACCTGACGTTTTATACAGGGTGATTGCTGAAATTATCGCCTTTGCATTTTATATTCAGGGACGCACTCCAAAAGATTTTTCGGAATAGTCGACATCAAACCATGCAAGAAGCCCACTTTGGGTTTATGATTATGCGATAACTAGAAGCTCTGCGAGCACAAACTTTAAAACATGTCTCAACCCGATAACACGACACTAACCCATTCTCCCGCATATGCGGCCGCGATCCTGATGAGCGGGCTTAGCTCCGTGCTCAGTCTGATCGAGGGCCAGTTTGCACTCGCACTGCTGCTTGCCGGATTTACAATACTGCTTGTTCTATCTCGTTTAGGTAAGCTCCTTTCGCCAAAAATAACCCAGAGGCTCAATCAGTTTGGAGCCACAAGCAAGGCCAATGAGAGCCCCGAAGCAAGCACGCCAAGAAAGCTATCGATCATTCTGTCTATACTGACTTTAGCCATTTTATGGGCCTCTCCGCGCCAGAGTGGCATTTGGATCTACACCCTGCCGCTCATGCTCATGTTCTTTTTCGAGTTTAGAGTAGCCGTTCCAATCTTAATCGCTACAAGCCTGCTCTCGGTTGGCCTAATCGCTTGGCATGATTCGCCACTCGTATACGTTCAGGCCGTACCAAACTACGTTTTATTCCTGGGAGCAGCATGCGCTTTGGTCTATTTGAGAGAACTTCGACGCCGTCAGCTCAAGCCTCTGCGTCGAACAGATAATCTCAGCGATGCCGCCTCTCGACAGCATCTTGACCAGGACCTTGAGAAAGAGATTCAACGCAGCGAACGGGAAGGGAGCGACGTTAGCCTCATTGCAATTAGCCTTGATGATTCAACAACACAAACCTTCACCAACAAAGATCATGACCTTGCACAGATAGAAATCGGCAAACTACTACATAACAATCTACGTATTTTTGATAGCTATTATCGTTTAGAACAGCACCACTTTTTGGTTGTCCTGCCTCATACAAACTCCAAGCAAGCAGTCAAAATTGCGGACTCATTGCGGATCAAAATCAAGCAGCAGGTTCGGCTAGGTGGAACCAACGTAACCACAAGCATGGGAATCGCAAGCCTCAATGTTGGCGATGATAGCCTCTCGCTTTTACAAAACGCGCGCACCGCACTCGAAAAATCGCGGCAACGAGGAGGCGATCAATCCTACCTTATTCACGAGCGAGATCTGAAAGCACACGCTAGCGCGGAGTCGAGCGATGAAGACTGAAGTTCAGCTACAAAGCCAAGTTATTGGAATCCTCTATCTACTCGCGGCCATCATAATGGCCGTTCTTGGAGTCCAGAATTACAGGTATGGCATGTATGAGTTAGTCTACAGTGCCAGTCTGATCAGTCTGATTTTTTTGGGTATCGCCTGCTACACGAAGTTCGCTTATCAGATCACTAACCTTGAGCGGGCCAATTTAGCTGCGCTATGCACGGTACTTTTTATCGTGATGTGGCAGGGACTAAGCAGCGCGGCCGATATGATGTACTGGGTTATTCCTCTGGGCCTGTTTACCTACATTGCCCTGCCCCTAAAACAAGCGCGCATCCTCAATATTGTTGTGCTTTGCTGTTTCGCCTTACTCTTATTTTTGCAACAGCCACTGCTTAATGCATTTATGTTTTGTACTAGCTATCTACTTATGATGGCATTTGGTGGAACCTTCGCCGCGCTACACCAACAGCGCAGTCGCACGCTCGTCGAGCTCGCAATTCATGAGCCGGTCACGGGTGCATATAACATGCGGCACTTAGAAGATACACTAACCAAAGAAATCTGCCGTTCGGGACGTACCGAGAAACCATTGTCGATGGTAGCGCTCGAGATTGACTACTTCGAACAAGTCGAGGACATGCATGGCCTCACCGCTAAGCAGCAATTGCTGCAACAGGTGGCTGATACACTTCAAGGCATGATTCGGGCGGGCGATAGCCAGTACTTTGATGCAGAGCAGCGCTACTACCTTTTACTACCTTGCACACCCGAGGAAGGCGTACTGGTCATAGCGGAGCGCATCCGCCGCACCATTGAAGAGAGCTCATGGCCTACCATCGAAAGCATTACCGTTAGCTTGGGGTGCTGCACTTACCTCCCGAGTAAAGGCGAAAAAACAGCGTCCGAGGTTCTTCAAAGTGCGCACACTGCGCTAGCCGAGGCTCATCGCAATGGCCATAATCGAGTTATGCTTCACGATTAACACACCTTGATTTGCATTAAATGGACCTAGCCCAACTAAATCTCTGGCTTGCGGAGCACTCGAGTCTCATCCTCCCTGCCGTTGCTGTCATCGCATTTGTTGAATCATTCGCAATTGCTGGCATCGTCGTACCGGGCGTCGCCTTGCTATTTTCAATCGCAGCAATTGCAAGCCTCAGTCACATCCCTGTAGAAAGCGTCTTAATTGCCGCCTTCTTAGGCGCGGTCGCCGGCGATGTGCTGAGCTTTTTTATTGGTCGAGCCTTCCATGACAGGCTCACAAACGTCTGGCCGTTTTCTCGCTACCCTGATGCGCTCTCTCAAGGAGAACGCTTCTTTAATAAGTATGGCACCATCAGCGTGGTCATAGGCCGATTTGTCGGGCCTTTACGTCCCGTATTACCGCTCACCGCAGGCATGCTGCAAATGCCCTCAGCGAAATTCATTACCATTAATATTCTCTCTGCCTGCGCTTGGGCTCCAGCTTACATATTGCCGGGATACCTTGGAGCCGAATTTTCTCAAAATGCCTTCGCAAATGAACATGCGGGCTTGAGTGCTTGGCTTGTCGTTTGTCTGATACTCACAGCCTTACCATGGCTTGTTACGCTGAAACTCGTATCGATCCCCTTTAAGCAGAAGCATGTTCTTCTCGCAAACCTTAGCTATTCCATAATTGGTTTTCTTACAATCACGAGCCTCGTCATACTGGGAGCATTTGACCGCCTGGATGTATGGCTGTTTTCGCTTGTCAGCGCTTTGCGTAACGATACTCTTGATGCGCTGCTCGTCGCGACTACGTTAATTGGCGATCAGTTACTGCTCACGTTGCTCTTTCTGATCTGTGTCGTTTTATTGTTAATTCAAAAACAATCAAAGCTGGCGATGAGGTTAGCATTAGCAGGCATAAGTGCCAGCATTTGCACCCACCTATTAAAGTATGGCTTGAATCTATCCCGACCGGATTTAGTCGTCGGAAAACTGAGCACCGCATCGTTCCCCAGCGGACACACAAGCGGCTTCTCAATTTTTGCAGGCACGCTCGCTGGATTAATTCTACACACTAAAGAGAAGGTGCATTACGCAATTCGCTCCATCATTATATGCGTCATATTTCTGGTCGCGAGTTCGCGCGTTTTGCTGGGCGTTCATTGGCTAAGCGATGTTTTAGCAGGCTTGCTGCTTGGAAGCGCAATTGTTAGCGCGGCACTGTGGCTTGGATCTCGTTTCTCTTCGTTGAGCGACGCAAAATGCCTGCATCAAAATCCCTCGGAGCAAGCAGTTCCTCAGGCAAATTGGCGGCAAATTTTAGTCAGTATTCTCTTGGTGTCACTTCTCTACCAAAGCCTTCTGTTTGATACAGCAATGCGGTTTTATTCAGTGCGCTAAACAAACATGACTCAAGAAGAGAGCTCGGCCAGCTGATCGGATATTTTTTGGAGTCGGTAAATAGGATCGTCTAGTTCGAATAGATATTGCTTTTGCGGATTCTCCAAGGGCAACAGCTCCGTCAGACGAAATCCGACTTGCTGGCTATCTTCAAAATCAATCATCAAGTTTAAGTCGTTCACACTCGGGTGCTGAACCAAGGCCTTCAAAACCTGCCGAAGCTCTTCGTATTTATCGGGTACCGGGACATTTTGCGCAACCTCTTCGGGATAACCAACTTCTGACACCTCCGCCCGCCAAAGACCATCTTCAGCTAAATCCGCATTAACGATTCTAATTGCACGCCGACCTTCAGCAATGATATGCAACACTCCGTCACTGCCTGCGTCAAAATCTACGATCTTTGCTAAAGTACCTTGCTCATAAAACGGCAGACCAAAACTCTCTGGAGAATCAGACTTCAGCAGTACAACGACAAAGCCACTATCGCTTTTTAAGCAATTTTTTATCATATCCAAGTAGCGAGGCTCAAAAACCCGCAACGGAAGTTTCCCCCCCGGACATAGAACTGCATTTAAAGGAAATAGAGGCACATTCATCCAAAACACCTTGTTAGAAACATAAGCTCAAAAACTTGCTAAAGAGAAGCAAAATGACGACAGCGAGTTCTTGAGCACAGGATAGGCGATCACCTTTCGATCCGCCAAGAGTAAATCGCAAAATACAGGATTTTGCGCCGCTCTTAACGTCGATGGCTGCTTACCGAGAAAGATTTCTGATAAGCTAAGCCCCCAACAAACTCAACACGTATTATTCGTCACTT
>NZ_LWFT01000519.1:0-10696 GCF_001635105.1 Oleiphilus sp. HI0079 | reverse complement strand
GGGAAACTCTGCTCAATAGCGCTCGCATCTATTTCGGGCTTCTCATCGCGCGCTATCTGCCGGAGTATGGCGTTAATCAAGCCTTTCGTGTTCTCAAGCCCTAGCTCTTTTGCAGCCTCGACGGTTTCGTGGATTGCCGCGTGATCTGGGATGCGCGTGAAAAGCAGCTGATACGCGCCGACAATCAGAAACGTTTTGCTCAATGTGTCTTTGCGATGCAGGGGCCTTTGAAGATAGCCCGATACAACTTGGTCGAGAAAGAAAAACCAACGACAGCTACCAAAGAGAAGCTCTTGCAATAAGGCTTGATCTGCAGGCAGTGCTTGATCTAACACCTTGGGAAGCACTGTGTTTAGAGAACGTTTTTCAGAACGTACTTCTTCCAGAGCTTGAGCAGCGAGCGTTCTTACGTTCATGTCATTACCTTTGAATATCAGTTGAGCGTTAATGGCGCAACTGAAGAAAATTCAACCTAGTTAAGCACTGTGCCTGGATCAAGCAAGGTTTTGCCGCCATTGACGAAATCGCTTACCGAGACAGCTTTGCTTCCAGCTAGTTGGAGTCGGACGATGTTCAGAGCGCCTGTCGCACACTGAACGACAATGCCATCCTTACTTTTTTCAAGAACTGTGCCTGGCGCTGCTTCGAAGCTTGAGCTCACGGCGTTCGCGTCAAGGATGCGAACGCGCTCTTTGCCAATTTCCGCATAGCTTACGGGCCACGGGTTGAAAGCGCGCACTGAACGGGCAATGGTCGCTGCATCGCTCTGCCAATCAACATGTGCTTCGGATTTTGTGAGCTTGTGCGCATAAGTTGCTAGCGTATCGTCTTGGCTTTTTGATTCGATAGAGTCCCGTTTCTTTAGATATTCAAGAATGCACTGTGCACCTAGGTCCGCTAGCTGGTCGTGTAATTCGCCGCCATTGGTCGTTTCGGTTATAGGACAAGATGCTTTTAAAAGCATATCGCCGGTATCAAGCCCGACGTCCATTTGCATAATGGTGATGCCGGTCTCTGTGTCTCCTTCCTGAATCGCGCGCTGAATAGGGGCGGCGCCGCGCCAGCGCGGCAGTAGTGATGCATGAATGTTCACACAACCAAAAGCTGGGATGTCGAGCACGGCTTTGGGCAGGATCAGGCCATAAGCCGCAACGATCATTAGGTCTGGCTTGAGCGCGATTAATTCTGCCTGAGCATCTTCATCTTTGAGTGTCAAAGGCTGAAATACGGGTATGTTTTTCTCTATGGCCTCCGCTTTAACGGGGCTAGGCATTAGTTTTTTGCCTCGGCCAGCCGGTCGGTCCGGTTGGGTGTAGACAGCTACAATGTCGTGGCCAGCGGCCACCAACGCATGAAGACTCGCTGCTGCGAACTCAGGCGTTCCTGCAAATACTATTCTCAATGTACTTCTCAATTCGCGGAGTTAAAAGTCTCAAGCGCTTTCGCGGTGCTGCTTTTCTAATTTCTTCTTTATGCGGTTGCGTTTTAGCTTACTTAGGTAATCGACAAATAGTTTGCCATTTAAATGGTCCATCTCATGCTGGATACAGACGGCTAGCAAGCCCGTAGCCTCAAGTTCAAAAGCTTTTCCGTTACGATCCAAGGCTTTGATCAATACGTGCTCAATGCGTTCAACATCTTCGTAGAAGCCAGGAACGGATAAGCAGCCCTCTTGCATTTTCTCTGGGTCGCCCTCTAACACAGTAATCTCAGGGTTGATAAAAACGTGCGGATCGCTTTTATCCTCTGATAAATCCATGACGATCAGCTGGATGTGCCGATCGACCTGTGTTGCGGCAAGCCCAATGCCGGGAGCATCGTACATTGTTTCGAACATGTCATCGATCAATGTTGAGATCTCGGGCGTGACTTCTTTAATTGGCTTTGCAATTTTGCGAAGTCGCGGGTCTGGGTATTCCAATATTTCTAATATCGCCATAGGTTTAGAGTTGCTTCTTAAAGATGAATGCTCAATTTGTGGTGTATATCACGAATACACTGCTACTATTATCTAATAGAAAGGTAATTTAGTACAAATTGCTGCGCTCTCATCTATAGTTTTTTAGATGGGTAGTGTGAAGGTGCCTTAATGAGGAGACGCTTATGTTCGTCACTCTTTAAAGCATACGCACCAATTACGTGAACGATAAGAGTTATAGGCAGACCATGATCCCCAAGATTTTGATTCGATGTGCGGCGTTATTGTTGTTGAGTTTTCAACTTATGGCATCGCCAGAATTTAAAGAAGACTATCCCGAGCGTTATACCGTTGTTAAAGGCGATACACTCTGGGATATCTCAGAACGTTTTTTGAAGTCACCATGGTTGTGGCCAGAAGTGTGGCATGCAAATCCGCAGATCTCCAACCCGCATCTTATTTATCCCGGTGATGTGATCGGCCTAATTTATATTGATGGCGAACGCAAGATCACAACGTTGAAGGAAGGTCCTAACAACGGCGTGAAAAAGCTGAGTCCGACAGTTCGCTCAGAGCCTATTGAGACGGCCATACCAACGATTCCTCTTGATGCGATTGCGAGCTTCTTGTCGTCAAATCGTATTGTTGATGTTGAGGAGCTAGAGGCCGCACCCTATGTTTTAGTCGGTAAAGAACAGCATCTCATCACGGGCGCGGGAGATCAGGTTTTTGCTCGAGGTTCGGTGGATGGTGCCGCATCTGTTGGTATTTATCGTAAGAGCGAACAGTATATTGACCCGGATACGCAAGAGTTTCTTGGGCTTGAAGCGAAGTCGATTGCTACAGCGAAAGTGGACGCCGCAAATGGTGAGGTGTTGACGCTTACGGTTCAGCGTTCAAGTGAGGAATTACGCGTTGGTGATAGAATTCTGCCAACTGAAGATCGCACAATTAATTCGACTTTTACACCGAGCAAACCTGAAAGCGATATCCGCGGAAAAATGATCGCGGTCGAGTCAGGTGTCGGCAATATTGGCCAGTACAATGTGGTTATTATTAACCGAGGCGCGCGAGAAGGGATTGAGGTTGGTAACGTTTTGGCGATTTATAAGTCGGGTGGTTTAGTAAGAGATCCTTACACCAAAGAGCAAATTGAGCTGCCCTCGGAGCGTGCTGGCTTGATGATGGTGTTCCGAGTGTTTGATAAACTAAGCTACGGCTTGATACTGAAAGCTACGCGACCTTTGAAGGTTATGGATGAGGTTCGTACGCCTTAATACGAAGCGGCATCTAGCCGCTTTCAGAATATATTGTTAGATAAAGCCACCCTTGGGTGGCTTTTTTGATCAAGGACGATCATATGAACATTTCTTCTTCCGCACGTTTGTGCCTAGCGCTTTCGGAAATCCAGGGTTTTGGACTAAAAGCGTTCCACGGTTTACGACAGCACTCCTCTGATATTGCGCATTGGCCTAGCCTGACTAAGGCTGAGCTTAGAATGTTATTAAACAATGCCGCTTTGGCTGATTCTGTCTCAGCATTACTTGGGCAATCTGATATCAGCTTGTCGGAGGGCGTTAAGAGTTGGTTAGGAAGCGCTAATCGTGCCTTGATTAGTTATTTTGATCCAGAATATCCGGATCTTTTGCGGGAGATCCATCTGGCGCCAGCGTTACTTTACACGGAAGGACGTCTGGGGTTGCTTGGTACCGATTGCATGGCCGTGGTTGGATCTCGTAAAACCTCGCCGGTTTATAAAGGGTTTGCCGAGCAATTTAGTTTTGAACTCGCTAGGCATGACTGGACAGTGGTGAGTGGCTTGGCGCTCGGAATTGATACGGCAGCGCATATGGGTGCTCTCGCGGCTGATGGGGATACCATTGCAGTAGTGGCAACCGGTCTGGATCGTTGCTACCCTGCGCGCAACCGTGCCTTACGGGATAGGATAATCGAGCAAGGTTTGCTCGTTTCAGAAATGCCTCTTGGTTCTGCGCCTCTAAAGCATAACTTTCCGCGTCGAAATCGCATTGTGTCTGGCTTGTCGCGTGGCGTACTGGTTGTCGAGGCAGGAATTAAAAGCGGTTCCTTGATTACTGCGCGTTATGCGTTGGAACAAAATCGAGATGTTTATGCTTTACCTGGTTCACCAATCAATATTGGAAGTGAGGGGTGCAATCAGCTGATTCGAGATGGCGCTCGCCTCGTGCCGTCCACAAAAGAATTGCTTGCGGATCTTCATTTAAGCCGCGCAGCGACGTGCCCGACAACTTCTGGTCGCGACAGCATTGCATCCCTTGCCAGTGAAGGACCTAGAGATGTTGTTTTGTCGAATGAAGAGCAGTCTATTCTTGAGCTATTGTCGGATCAGGTACTCTGTTTTGATGAGCTGTATGCTGCTTCAGAGCTAAGTTTTGAAAGCATATCCGAATTGTTGTTAAAGCTAGAAATAGACGGTGTGATTGCGCAAGTCGCAGGTGGCTATCAGCGCGCATCTTAAGTAGAATTCGAGCTACTTTTGGTGAGGTAGCCCGCTGTTGGTCTGATGCCTTGCCTATTCTGTTTAGAGCAGTGAGGGCTTGAATGCACGCTTCATTTGACTGGAAAGCCATGCTTGCAGCAAAGGTGCTAGATCACGGAGGCGTGATTGCCTATCCCACCGAAGCGGTTTGGGGATTAGGTGCAGACCCATTTAATCCGAAAGCGGTTGAACGGATATTGGAACTGAAGCAGCGATCTATCGATAAAGGCTTGATTCTCGTCTCTGGTCAGGCAGAGCATTTTCTACCTTATCTTGAGCCCCTGGAAGACTTGCTTATTGAGCGGTTTTTTGCACCACAGGATAAGCCGACGACTTGGCTGGTGCCAGATGTTCGTTCGCAAATCCCTTATTGGGTTAAGGGACAGCATTCCTCTGTTGCCATGCGGCTTACCCAACATCCGGTGTGTGCAGCGCTTAGCCAACATTTTGGTGGTCCGGTTATATCCACTTCGGCTAACCCGGCCTCTAAACCGTCTGCTAGATCGCTCTGCGAAGTAAAACACTATTTTCATGATGCGCTAGATTTTTGCTTGTCTGCGCCGCTGGGTGGTGCAGGACAGGCCTCTCAGATAAGAGATTTAAGAACGGGCACAGTCGTTCGAATTTAACTCAGTTGGAAACGAATTCAACACTCAATCATTACCTTCAGGAACCATCATGTTAGAACGCGTTAAGAAGTATCTTCTTGGCTTGCAAGATGTCATATGTAAAGACTTAGAAGCGGCAGATGGCGTTGCCAAGTTTGTTGAGGATGCGTGGACGCGAGAAGGACGTCTAGGTGGCGGTGGTCGAACCAGAGTGATGACCGATGGCGCAGTCTTTGAAAAAGGCGGAGTTAACTTTTCTCATGTGCAAGGCGATCAGTTGCCTCCAGCTGCAACCGCATCGCGGCCCGAACTTACTGGCTGCTCTTATCATGCAATGGGCGTTTCACTGGTGATGCATCCTAGGAATCCGTATGTACCAACATCCCACGCAAATGTTCGTTTTTTTATCGCCGAAAAACCGGGTGCTGAACCAATATGGTGGTTTGGTGGCGGATACGATTTAACACCTTATTATCCCTTTGATGAAGACTGCGTTCACTGGCATCAAACAGCAAAGCAGGCCGTTGATTCGTTTGGAGAAGATGTTTATCAAAAGCATAAAAACTGGTGTGACGACTACTTTTATTTAAAGCATCGTGATGAAACCCGCGGAGTGGGTGGGCTGTTCTTTGATGATTTAAATGAGTGGGGTTTTGAGCAGTCGTTTGCCTATATGCAGGCCGTAGGCGACAGTTATACCAAAGCGTATACTCCTATCGTACATAAGCGCAAAACGTTGGAGTATGGTGATCGCCAACGTGATTTTCAGCTCTATCGACGTGGCCGCTATGTTGAGTTTAACTTAGTGTTTGACCGCGGCACCTTGTTTGGTTTGCAGTCCGGAGGGAGAACCGAGTCTATTTTGATGTCTCTTCCTCCACTGGTGCGCTGGGAGTACGATTGGTCGCCGGAAGAGGGCTCTGAAGAAGCGCGTTTGAGCGATTATCTTGTTCCGCGCAACTGGATTGAGGATTAGGTTTTGGATCGTTACGCAGTTATTGGCAACCCGATCAAGCATAGTAAGTCACCTGAAATCCACGCGCAGTTTGCCGCGCAAACGAGTCAATCTTTGGTTTATGAGCGCATAGAGGGATGTTTGGATGCTTTCGAGGATAATGTTCGAGCATTCTTCTCCAGTCCTTCTAACAAAGGTTTAAATGTTACTGTTCCGTTCAAGGAGCGCGCGTTTGCGATGTGTGATGACTTAAGCCCCCGGGCAAAGATTGCAGAAGCGGTGAATACGCTCTATGTGCAGGCTGGAAGGCTTGTTGGCGATAATACTGATGGCTGTGGTTTGGTAACCGATATTCAGCAGAATTACGACGTTTCGCTTAAAGGAAAAAAAGTGCTTCTGCTTGGCGCTGGTGGCGCATCCAAAGGCGTTTTGTTGCCTGTTTTACAGGCTCAACCATCTCAGCTTGTACTCGCCAATAGAACTTTCTCTAAAGCCGAGGCTCTGGTCGGCCGATACAGTCAGAGACCCGAAATACGTGAGTGCGGTTGCGCGCTGGTTGCGAGAGATTTTGCATCTTTAGATTCAGCATTTGATGTGGTGATAAACGGAACTTCTGCTAGCCTTTCTGGAGAACTCCCTAAAATATCGCCAGAGATATTTTCAAATGCTACGCATGTTTACGACATGATGTATGGGAATGAAGAGACCGTCTTCAATCGCTGGGCCAAAGAAAACGGCGCTGGCCATACGATGGACGGTTTGGGTATGCTCGTGGAGCAGGCTGCAGAGGCATTTCGCGTTTGGAGAAACATCCGGCCCGACACTTCCGCCTGTATTGCAGCGCTTCGTTAAACACACGAACAATACGTTCACATAAAGCAGGTTTAGTATGGATTTAGCGACCCTGATCGGGATGCTAGCTGCCGCCGCGGTTATAATCGGCGCCATTTTGTTGAACTCAAGTATTCTCGACTTCGTCAACATTCCCGGCCTGGGCATCGTTATCATTGGCACCTTGTTCATTACCTTGATCAAGTTTCGTTTAAGTACGATTGGTGACGCGTTTAAGCTCGCCTTCTCTACTGTCTTCATGGATAAAACCGAGAACCCGGTCATCCTCATTACGCAAGTCCGTGAGCTAGCAACCATTGTTCGCAAGGAAGGGATTCTCGGGCTTGAGAACGTTGAGATCGAAGATCCGTTTTTAAAGAAGGGAATTAGTCTTTGTATTGATGGTCATCCCCCGGAGTTTATCGAAGAGATTTTAATTCAAGACTTATCACAAAAAGCAGAGCGCTATGAAATAGCTGAAAAAGTCTTTAAGGGCATGGCTGAGACTGCGCCGGGTATGGGGATGCTGGGTACGCTCGTCGGTTTGGTGCAAATGCTAAACGCGATGTCTGATCCGTCTTCTGTAGGGCCGGCGATGGCGGTTGCTCTGCTTACAACGTTCTATGGCGCGTTCATCGCTCAGTTAATCGCTATTCCTTGTGCGGAAAAACTGGGAATGAAAGCGGCAGAGGAGCAGCGCAATATGGTGTTGGTGATCACCAGCGTCCAAAATATTCTGAAAGGCCAAAACCCTAAAGTCATTGCTGAAGTACTATCTTCGTTCCTGTCGCAAAAACAGCAGGCTGCTGTCACCGAAGAAGAGTAAGCGTTTAGATGGCAGCGATTCCTCAAAGAAAGAAAAAGCAGGAAAGCGGTGGTGGTTGGATTGTCACCTTTGCTGACCTGATGTCTCTGCTGCTTACCTTCTTCATTCTTTTGCTCAGTTTTTCCAAAATGGATCTACACAAATATGAGATGATGGCTCAGTCTTTGGCACAATCGTTTGGGCCTTCATTTCTTGAGGGCTCTGGTAAGGCAGGTGGGGAGATTATCTTCGCTGAAGAGCCTCCGCCTGCTCCTCCGGTAGAAGAGATGTCTGATCTGGAGCAGGAATTTGAAGAGTTTGAAGAGCAATCCGGCGAAGCCGAGCTAGAGTTGCTCGAACAGTCCGAAGGCGAGGCCGATGTAATCAGCATTGACCCTAGTATTGAGCAATTAACGGAGACCTTGGTCGAAGAGCTTGAAACAGAGATTGTCTCCAATGCGTTAAATGTCAGTTTTGACTCGGAGAAAGTCGTTGTACGCTTCTCGGAAGATGCGACGTTTACATCAGGAAGCGAAGAGATTAAAGACGATATGTTTCCGATCTTGGAAAAGATTGAAAACGTTCTGGCGAGTTGCCAGGGAGAAATTGTAGTATCGGGTTATACCGATGACTTGCCTGTAACAGGGAATCGTTTTCGATCAAACTGGGATTTGTCTGCGGCGAGGGCCGTCAGTGTGGTGCATCAATTGATATTTAACAATAAGATTGATGCGAATCGAGTCATCGCAGCAGGACGAGCCGAGACAAACCCTTTAGCACCAAACGATTCGGCTGAGAACAGAGCCAAGAACAGACGAGTTGAAATTAGTATCTATGACCCGGAGTGCCAATCTTTGGGCATCAGCTTTTAATATCTAGTCAAAAGAAACAAAGTTTAGGAGTAGTAAATGAGTGGTCCAAGCCAGCCTAAGGTTGAAGGCGAAGAGTGGAGTGATGAGCGTATAAAGGGGTTTTTAGGGTTGCAGCCGAGGGACGACACACATGCAGATTATCATGTTCTGAAAGAAGCATATCAATACATGACACCTGAGTTCTTTGCGCGGTTCGTGCCGTTTTTTGTTGAGGCGGGTAGAGATATCAACGCGAAAAATCCTCAGAACGAATCGCTGTCAGAGAGAATAAAAGGCTTTGGAAAGGCTGCGCCTTATTTGGAAGTCTTGCTGGCCCACGGCGCGATTTAGTGTTATCGATAGAGCGGTGAATCACCGCTCTTTGTATCTTGATGTCTTTTCAATGGCGTCGCCTAAATTAGAGCAGGCCTTGCTCTTTCAAATCCTCTAAGTGCTTATTTTTCAGGTTTACATAATTATTTGCGCTGTAGGTAAAAAAGTTTCTTTCTTTGTCGCTAATCGGCCGCGCTTGTTTTGCTGGGCTGCCTCTATACACATATCCTGATTCCAAGCGCTTGCCTGGAGACACGGTACTACCGGCGGCAATAATAACTTCATCTTCGATCACTGCCCCGTCCATAACGATCGCACCCATACCAATCAAAACACGGTTGCCGATTGTGCATCCATGAAGCAAGGCTTTGTGTCCGACCGTAACGTCATCACCAACGATGAGGGGGTAGCCGTCTGGGTTAAAAGGGCCTGCGTGGGTAATGTGCAATACCGATCCGTCTTGTACGCTGGTTCGATCTCCTATCCTTATCTTATGCATGTCACCCCTGACGACGGCCATAGGCCAAACAGAGCAATCATCACCCAGTTGCACATCTCCGAGGACCAGCGCGCTTGGGTCAACAAAAACGCGCTCGCCTAGCAATGGCGAATGCTCAAGGTATTTGCGGACAGAATTCATGGCATTATTCCAATCTTTGTGAATTGTTACAGGGAAAGAACAGAGTAATATGTTTCAATTCCCTTTCTTCAGACCAATATAGTTCTAGGGTCGGCTTAATGTCTACAGCACTTTTGCGGGAACAGCAGTTACCCGCTTTCAATGAGTTTTCAACACACGATTTTGCGCCTGCTATTGAGGCGTTGATTGCAGATTATCAAGACAGCTTGGCGGAAGTGATTTCGCAAGAAAATCCAACATGGAGCTCTGCGGTTGCGCCTTTAAGCGATCTTAGCCGGAGGATTGATCACGTATGGTCGATCCTTTCTCATCTAAAGGCGGTTGATGATAACGAAACCCTTCGCGAGGTGTATAACGAGTTGTCGGCTAAGCTGACGCGATTTCGATCTGAGGTCTCCCAGAACGAAGCTCTGTTCAAAATTTACGAGCAAGTCAATGCTGCCGCAGAAGGTCTTGATGACGGGCAACGCAAAGTATTGGAAAATATTTTGCGCGGTTTTCGCCTTAGCGGCGTCGCGTTGCCGCAAGATCAAAAAGATGCTTTTAAGCAGTTAAGCGAAAAGCTCGTCGCTTTAAGTAACCGCTTTGCTGAGAATGTACTCGATTCGACGCAGGCTTGGTCTTTGTATATTGATACTGCCGATGTGTTAAAGGGCGTGCCTGATGCCACCCTTGAGCGGCTCTCTGAGCGAGCGAAACAGAAAGGCTACAATTCAGGCTACCTGCTTGGTTTGGATATAACCATATACCTTCCCGTGATGCAGTATTGCGAAGACCGCTCTGTTCGCGAGGCATTGTATCGGGCTTTCATTACTCGGGCCTCTATCGAGGGTGGTCATCTTCCTGAACACGCAAATGAGGAAGTAATGGTGGAGATCATGGAGGCGCGAAAGCAAAAGGCATCGCTGCTCGATCTTCCCTCTTATGCGAGCTTATCGGTTCTTCCAAAAATGGCAGAGAGCCCTGAGCAGGTGCTGAATTTTCTAGAAGAGCTTTTCGCTAAAGCCAAGCCTTTGGCGAAAAGAGAGATGCAGTCGCTTACAGATTACGCAAAAGACCACTTTGGGCTGTGTCGTCTTGAGGCTTGGGATGTGCCTTTTGTTTCTGAATCGTTGCGCAAGGAGCAGTTTGATTTGGATCAGGAGGAGATTCGCCCCTATTTTCCTTTGCCTGTTGTTTTGAGCGGCTTGTTTGAGGTTGCAGGTCGGCTGTTCGGCGTGCAATTGAAAGAAGTTAA
>NZ_LWFT01000518.1:0-13281 GCF_001635105.1 Oleiphilus sp. HI0079 | reverse complement strand
GCAAAAGGCGATTATCCTCAAGCGGACTGGGTAAGCATCGAAGTGTCTGGTGGTAAGCGAGATAAAGTGCGCCCAGGTGATTTGCTAGGAGCTCTGACAGCAAAGGGCGGTTTAGATGGTTCTGATGTAGGAAAAATTCGCATTGTGCCAAACGCGAGCTTTGTTGCCGTAAAAGCAGATTTAGCGAGAAAAGCGCTGAACATGCTCAATGAGGGCAACATTAAAGGCCGCAAGTTTCGAGCGCGTAAACTGAAGTAACCCGTGTTCATTTCCTCGCTCGATATGGAGTCATAGCGCTCAAGCTGTTTTAGTTCGACTTGACCAAGGTCATTTACTCCCTTCATCAGGCAGGTGTTTGGTTGTGCAAGCCAAAAAAAATGTACTATCTTGAATCTGTTTATGGTTTTCGAAATGTATGCGGTGCAGTTCTGTAGCGTGTATTTGAGATTTATTTTGGCTGGGAGGTCTGTCATGACAGAAGAGCCAAGTGAAATAGATAAACCGATTTCTCGCGAAGAAGAGCGGAATGCTTTTTGGTTTATAGCGATATTTTTCTTTCCTATCTTAAGTTCGGTGCTCGTAGGTGGCTACGGATTTATCATATGGATTAGTCAGATTTTACTAGGTCCTCCCGGAGCTAGTTAATATGAGCGACGCCCAAAATACAGAACAAAAAATCACGAGGCGAGCTTTGTTTAAGCGTTATGTTGAACCCCCTGTTCAGCATTTAGAGGTCAGCGCAAACTGTTTGAACATGCATGGAATCTATTGTTCCAGTTGTCGTGATGAGTGCTCTGTGAATGCAATAAAAGTTCGTCCGGCGTTGGGCGGTACACTTGAAATTGGCATTGATCAGGACGCTTGTACAGGCTGTATGGATTGCGCAAAGCGTTGCCCTAACGATGCATTGATTTTGGTTTAGAGCGCGATTTTCTGTCGCCTAAAAACCCGGCTGCGTATTGTTTTGCGCATCATTAATTGAGTAATGAGGTCACATATGAATGCTGAACCGGAAGTGCGCGGCGCAAGGCTCAAACCGGCGGAGTCTAAGCGCATTAAAGTGCATGATGTCGATGCCGTGCGGCACATCGCGAGCTTTGCGCTGCGCTTTACGCCCGAAAAACACAACACCGTTGTGGGTGATCTCGCTCGTATTGCCAGTTGCGAAATCGCACATTGTGATAACGATGGCCATGCGATTTTGGTATTTGAGACGCCAGACAGCGTGGTGATTAGTGAGGCTCATAGTGCCTTGTCTCGATTAGATGGTGTCTTGAATGTAAATCTTGTTTATCACCATATGGAAAGCAGCGAAGAACTCGATGCAGCCATCACACAAGAAGAGGAGAGCGGAAGTGGCTACTACACGGCGTGACTTGATCAAAATGACAGCTGTTGCGACAGCTGGTAGTGCGTTGGGGATCCAGTTACCCGCGTATGCTGCAAACAACGTAGTGACTGACAAAACGCAAGCAGGTTTGAAATGGTCGAAGGCGCCTTGCCGTTTTTGTGGAACTGGTTGTAGCGTCAATGTCGCAACAAAGAAAGGTAAAGTCGTTGCTACCCATGGCGATATTCACTCTCCTGTAAACCGAGGGCTAAATTGCGTTAAAGGCTATTTTCTCTCGAAAATCATGTACGCCGAAGACCGCCTGACGAAGCCTCTATTGCGGAAGACGAATGGCCAGTATGACAAGAATGGCGAGTTTGAAGAGGTTAGCTGGGACGAAGCCTTTACGGTCATGCATGAAAAATTCTCGCAAGCTTTGAAAGACAAAGGTCCAAGTGGTGTGGGGATGTTTGGCTCTGGACAGTGGACGGTAATGGAAGGATACGCCGCAGCAAAACTTTATAAAGCGGGCTTTCGTTCCAATAATATTGATCCCAACGCGCGTCACTGTATGGCATCTGCGGTGGGTGCCTTTATGCGCACATTTGGTATTGATGAACCAATGGGCTGCTATGACGACATTGAGAATGCCGATGCCTTCGTTCTTTGGGGGTCGAACATGGCCGAGATGCACCCCATTTTATGGACGCGCGTGACGGATCGCCGACTTTCGTATCCGAATACAAAAGTGGCCGTTCTTTCGACCTTTGAACATCGTTCTTTTGATTTGGCAGACATCCCTGCGATCTTTACTCCGCAATCAGACTTGGCGATTGCCAACTATATTGCCAATTACATTATTCAGAATGACAAAGTAAACAAAGACTTTGTGAATAAGCACACCCGCTTTGTCAAAGGCGACACCGATATCGGATATGGTCTGCGACCGGAGCATCCTTTACAACAAGCGGCAAAGAACCCAAATAGCGGTAAGTCGACACCGATTGATTTCGAAGCATTTAAGGCCTTTGTTGCCGATTACGATCTTGATAAAGCGTCGTCAATGTCCGGCGTTCCGAAAGATACACTTGTGAAGATCGCTGAACTGTATGCCGACCCTGACACGAAAGTGACGTCTTTTTGGACAATGGGTGCGAATCAACATACGCGCGGTGTTTGGGTGAATCAGCTTATTTATAACATTCACCTTTTAACTGNGAAAATCGCCACGCCAGGGAATAGCCCGTTTTCGTTGACGGGGCAGCCCTCTGCTTGTGGAACGGCGCGAGAGGTAGGGACTTTCTCGCACCGTTTACCTGCAGACATGGTGGTGAACAACCCTAAGCATCGCGCAATTGCCGAAAAAATTTGGAAACTTCCTGAAGGAACGATCCCTGAAAAGCCTGGCGCGCACGCCGTTCAGCAGGTACGAGACCTGAAAGACAGTAAGATTAATGCGTACTGGATTCAGGTAAACAACAATATGCAAGCCGGGCCAAACATCAACGAAGAGATTTATCCGGCTTATCGTAATCCTGATAATTTTATCGTGGTTTCAGATGCGTATCCCACGGTAACAACACAGGCAGCCGATTTGATTTTGCCCACTGCCATGTGGGTCGAAAAAGAAGGTGTTTACGGCAATGCTGAGCGTCGAACGCAGCAGTGGATGCAGCTCGTCGACGCGCCCGGGGAGTCTAAATCTGATATGTGGCAAGTCGTTGAATTCTCAAAGCGTTTTAAGGTAGAGGATGTATGGCCCGCCGATCTGATCGCTAAAAAACCGGAATATAAAGGCAAAACATTGTTCGACGTTCTGTACGCGAACGGACAAGTTGATAAGTTTGGTCTGGATGAAGTGTCGGAAGAATATAACAACGACGAAGCCAAGCACTTTGGATTCTATATTCAGAAAGGACTGTTTGAAGAGTATGCGGGATTCGGCCGAGGCAAGGCGCATGATCTTGACGATTATGATGAGTACAAAACAAATCGCGGTAAACGCTGGCCGGTGGTAGACGGTAAAGAAACCCTCTGGCGTTTCAGAGAAGGTTCTGACCCATATGTAGGCAAAGGTAAAGGGTTCGAATTTTACGGTAAACCTGATGGTAAGGCGCTGATTTTTGCACTGCCTTATGAGCCGCCTGCCGAATCACCTGATGAAGAGTATCCCTTCTGGTTATCAACAGGACGAGTCCTAGAACATTGGCATTCTGGTTCGATGACGCAACGCGTTCCTGAACTTTATAAAGCGTATCCGGATGCCCAAGTATTTATCCACCCTGATGATGCAAAAGCATTGGGTTTACGTCGTGGTGACCAGGTTAAAGTGTCGAGTCGGCGTGGCTCTATGTTGTCGCGCGTTGAAGACAGAGGGAGAAACAAACCTCCTAAAGGTTTGGTCTATGTTCCGTGGTTTGACGCTCGCCAGCTCATTAACAAGTTGACGCTTGATGCGACTGACCCATTGTCTAAACAGACCGATTTCAAAAAATGCGCTGTGAAACTTGAGAAAGTATAAGGAGGGTAGTGATATGAGTGATTTTAAACAATATGTTCGTTCTATCATGCTCGCCTCTTTGGTTCTTGCGGTGGGTTGCGCAGAGGAAAAAGTGGAAACCAATGCGGTGTCGCAACCTGCAGAGGCCGTTGATTATGCGTCTGTGGACCAAGGGACGGAAAGTGGTGATGGTATTGCGACGCTTCGCAAGGGTTTACCAATCGATGGTGAGTTTGAGCCTGCTCGAATGCCCGTGACCGTGGAGTCATCTGAACCTAGAAAACGCGAATACCCGATGCAGCCGCCAACTATTCCGCACAAGATCGGTGGTTACGAGATCAATCTCAATGTGAACAAGTGCATGTCTTGTCATGGTCGCAGTCGCATTGAAGAGTCTGGTGCGAAGATGGTAAGCGTGACGCATTATCAGGATCGAGATCATCAATCTTTAGCATCGATTTCGGCGACACGCTTTTTCTGCACGCAATGTCATGTTGTTCAAACCGACGCGAAGCCGCTTGTTGAAAACGACTTTGTTGATATGGATAAGTTGCTTAAATAGGCGCTAGGGGGAGCAAAATGATCTCAAAAATTAAGCGCTATATTAAAGTTGCGAGTCGTCCGGCGGTCCATTACTCGCTTGGCTTTTTGGTGTTTGGCGGATTCATTGCTGGCGTAATTTTTTGGGGCGGTTTTAATACTGCGCTAGAAGTAACAAACCAAGAAGAATTCTGTATTGGTTGCCATGAAATGGAAAACAACGTCTATGAGGAGCTGAAGGGTACGATTCATTACAACAACCGATCAGGGGTTCGTGCGACGTGTCCTGACTGTCACGTACCACATGAGTGGACGGATAAAATCGCGCGTAAGATGCAGGCCTCGAAAGAAGTATGGGGCAAGATTTTTGGCACAATTAATACACGAGAGAAATTTTTGGAAAAGCGTCTTGAACTCGCCCAGCATGAGTGGCATCGCTTGAAAAGCAACAATTCTCTAGAATGTCGAAACTGCCACAGTGCAGATTCTATGGATTTCACTCGTCAGAGCGATCGAGCCCAAAAGATGCACTCCAAGTATTTGGTTACCGGTGAGAAAACGTGCATCGACTGCCACAAAGGCATTGCCCATAAACTCCCTAGTATGGAGGGGGTCGAGGGCTGGTAGTGTTCAGATTCGGAATAAGTCGAAAGTGCGGATAAGTGCGTCGCTTGTGCGCACTATCCGGTCTGTCTTAGAAAAGACTCAGTCTCGATAGTACACTTGAATTAGATGGAAGCCGAATTGGCTTTTAACGGGCCCGTGTGTCTGTTTCAAGGCTTGAGTGAATATAACTTTTTCGACGGGTTTTACTAGCTGCCCTTTTTTAATCTCGCCCAAGTCTCCACCCCGCTTTTTAGAGGGGCAGGTCGAATGCTTTTTAGCCAAAGTCTCAAACGAAGCGCCTAGCTTTAATTGCTTTTTGAGCCGTTCGGCTTCTTCACGCGTTTTTACCAGTATATGTTTTGCCATCGCGATGGGCATGGTCTTACCTTCATTCAAAGTGGATTCCGCATGCATTGTACCTTTGCTATGCAACTAAAGTGTATTTGTTGGTCATCAGTACCTATAATTGCGCTCAATTGTCGTGCAACAGAAAAGATTAGGATCGCTTTATGATTATCGTTACTGGTGGTGCCGGTTTTATTGGTAGCAACATCGTTCATGCTTTAAATCAGCAGGGCTATAAAGACATCATCGTTGTGGATGACTTAACGGATGGAACGAAGTTCGTCAATCTTGTTGATCTTGAGATCGCGGACTACCTCGATAAAGACGATTTTCTCGGTATGCTCGACGCCGGAGCGCCGTTTGGAGAAATTGAAGCGGTCTTCCATGAAGGGGCGTGTAGTTCGACCACTGAGTGGGACGGCAAGTTCATGATGCAGAATAACTACCAATACTCTGTCGAGTTGTTGGAGTACTGCCTAGATAAGAAAATTCCCTTTCTCTATGCATCCTCCGCTGCTGTATACGGTGGCTCTGACGTTTTTAAGGAAGAGCGTGCGCATGAGAAGCCACTAAACGTTTATGGCTACTCGAAGTTTCAGTTTGATCAGTATGTACGTCGTCTCTTGCCGAAAGCTGAGTCACAAGTAGTCGGGTTTCGCTATTTCAATGTGTATGGTCCGCGAGAGCAGCACAAAGGTTCCATGTCGAGTGTGGCCTACCACTTGAATACACAAATCAAAGCGGGCGAGAACCCGAAGTTATTTGAGGGTTATGATGGCTATCCGAATGGCGGGCAAACGCGTGATTTTGTTTACGTTGGTGACGTGGCGAATGTGAATCTTTGGTGCTGGCAGAACAAGGCGACATCAGGCATTTATAATTTGGGCACTGGAGCTGCAGAGCCCTTTCAAGCTGTTGCAGATGCCGTGATGGATTTTCACGGTAAGGGCAAAGTAGAGTACATTCCGTTCCCTGATCACTTAAAGGGCCGCTATCAAAGCTTTACTCAAGCGGATATGAGTGCCTTGCGCGCCGCGGGCTATGATCAGCCTTTTAAAACGGTTGCTGAGGGTGTTTCCGAATATATGACTTGGCTCAATAAGGCTGATTAATCCCTAATGGAATGGTTGCTGTACTTCGATTTATTTGGGGTCTTTGTTTTCGCGTTGTCAGGTGGCTTTGATGGCGCAAAATATCACCTAGATTTACTTGGTATTCTCGTACTTGCACTTGCCACAAGCCTTGGTGGCGGGATCATGCGTGATGCGATTTTAGGTGTTCATCCACCGGCTGCCTTTACTAACGAAACGTATTTCTTTACGGCAATGGCCGCAGGGCTTGTTGCCTTTTTCTTTGCCAATCGGGTTGAGCGGCATATGGACTATGTTCGGGTTGCAGATGCAATCGGGCTTGGGGTGTTTGCTGCAATTGGCGCTGCAACAGCGGTATATCACCAACTAGGCTGGGTTGGTGTTGTCTTAATGAGCATACTCACGGCTACAGGCGGTGGTGTGATTCGTGATCTGCTTGTACGGGAAATTCCGATGATTTTGCGTGCAGATTTCTATGCGTCAGCGGCCATTATTGGCGGCGTGATGTACATGGTTTTACACTATGAGGGCGTTCCACAAACCTATTGCATCGCCTTGTCTGCTATTGCTGCCACAGTGAGTCGCTTTATCGCAATGCGCTTCAATGTGAGCTTGCCTCAAGCGCGTCGTTAACTGCCTAATTTAGGTTTAGCTCAGCATTAGCCAAATACCGACACCGGCGAGCAAGCTTCCTGAGCAACGATTTAAAGTGCGTTGATGATGTGCCTCACTCAGAAAACGTCCTAAGCTTTTTCCACCCGTTCCATAGATCAATAGACACAAGGCTTCAAGGCTTAAGATCATTGCCAGAAAGACCACTAGCTGATTAGTTAGGTTCTTATCAGGATCAAGAAACGGCGGAAGCAGAGCAACAAAGAATGCCCAACCTTTTGGATTGGCCACGGCGGTAATAAAGCCCTGAACGATGAGCTGTCGTCGAGTAAAGCTTGCCTGTAGGCTTGAGTCATCGGTTAGCGCCATCTTGCCTTTGGCTTGCCACATTTGTATTCCGAGATAGATGAGGTACAAACCACCGCCAACTTTGAGTGCCAGAAACAGAGAAGGCGTTGTTAACAGTATTGCCGCGACCCCGATGGCGCTTAGCGTTGCCACGAGGCCAACACCGCTGAGCTCGCCAATCATCATCCAAGCCACGGAACGTAAACCAAAACGCATACCAAGCGTCATCGCCAAAGTCATACACATGCCGGGCGTGATGGATACCATGAAAAAGGTTGGAATGAATAAAGATAAAACGGTGACGCTTGGCAGCTCCAAAGCTATGCTACTCCATTAAATATATGAGGCTGGAATAAAAAGTACTCGTTACTCCTGCTCCTAAACTGTTTTGGAAAACGTATGAATGACGGGATAAAACGCGCGTTCTCTCAGCAGGCCCTGAAGGCGTTTGCAAAAGACGTTGGTCGATCGTACTGGATTCTTCTGAAGATTATGGTGCCCGCAGTGGTGATCGTCAAACTTCTTGACGAGCTCGGCGCGACCGAGTTTTTAGCCATGCTTCTCTCTCCATTGATGGGCGTGTTAGGGCTCCCAAGTGAATTTGGTCTGGTCTGGGCCGCAAGCATTCTGACGAATATCTATGGCGCAATGGTGGTGTTCTACCAGCTGTCAGATGGGGCAAGCTACTCGGTCGCTCAGATCAGTGTCATGTCGATGCTCGTCTTGGTTGCTCACGCACTTCCGATTGAAGGCGCCGTCGCCAAAGCCTTAGGTGTTCGTTGGCGAGTCACCATACTCTTGCGTATTGTCGGAAGCTATGTGTTCGCTTTGTTTGTGCATTTGGCAATGCAATTCAGCGATTTGGCGACTCAACCCAGCGTTGTTTTATGGTCGCCCACGCCTTCAGGTGACAGCCTCACTGCTTGGCTCTTATCACAACTCGAGATGTTGATCGGGATTCTGGTGATCCTCGCTTCTCTAATGGCGTTCCTTAGATTTTTGACCCTGATTGGTTTCGACAAAGTGTTAAACATTCTCTTGCTGCCTTTAACGCGCCTGTTGCGGGTCGATAAAGAGGCCAGTCAGGTGACCATCGTTGGGCTGATGCTTGGCTTGAGCTTTGGAGCCGGTTTGCTGATTGATGCTGCCGAAAAAGGCACCATTAGCTCGCGTGATATGAAGATCGTGGCCTGCTTCTTAGGGCTTTGCCACAGTCTGATAGAGGATACCTTGCTAGTGCTGTTGCTCGGCGCGCATTGGGTGCCCGTTTTGCTAGGACGCTTGCTGTTTTCCATTGTCGTGATGGCAATACTGGTGCGTTTGCTATGGTTTGATACGAGCACTGATACGAGCACTGATACGAGCACTGATACGAGCACTGATTCCGGCTCTGATGCAAAAAAAACGCAAGTTTGAGTAACACTTCTTAAGCCACTCGACATTCAGCCTCTGGAGGGCGCACATTCTTTTAGTTATCGGCGCTAAGAGGGTGCGCTGAGTTGAAAATTGATCCTCATGGATCTTTGGTCTTGCCTAATCCTATTATGAGGAAGAATAGGCGATAAAGGTCTAAGAACTTTTGTTCAGTACATTACCTTGATCCAGCAATCTGTTTCATACGGAACGATGTGAATGAAGATAACTATGCCGATGACGCATTATCAAATGCTCGATGTATATTCGTAAAACATCTTCTACACCAAAATGTTACTTACTGAGCTTGTTTGCCTTGCTTGCGGTAGTCTGTTTAATCTAAACAGCTTAGTGCAGCGAGGTTTAGCAGTTGGGCAATTGGCTGCTCTGACCGCAGACATCGACTAAACCTGTTGACGAATTGTAGCGAATGACAATTTGTGACTGGGTTCTGCCGGCGGTATCGTCATTGCTTCTGAGAGCGTAACTACAAGACCGATTGCTGTCATGGCGAAAGGAGCGATAGTCCTGGTTGTTGTTGCCGTTGGCCACACTTGGCGCACCATCACTCAGTACGGCAACCCAAACTGCTGCGCACCCGTTATTACCACGGCCGATGTTACTGTTGCCGTTGCCTTTATCCGTGCCGATGGGAAAACCCTGTTCGTTGACGTCAACCGTGCCATCATCATAGCCCGATAAGTTTTGGACACGCCGCCCAGTTAGCCCTTGTGAAAAATGCACAGACTGAACAATTTTGACGCCGGCTTGAAAGCTTCCGGCAATGCCTTTTGCTTGAGCGATATACGCCTCGTTAGATAGGTCTGAAAACTTTGGTAAGGCGAAGGCAGCCAATACCCCTAAGAGCACAATGACCACAACCAATTCGATAAGTGTAAATCCCTGTTGTTTGAAGGCTGAGTTTGTCATATTGCGCCGGAGCATTAATCCTAATTTTCTCGAAAGTTACTCTTAAACTATAGTGCGACTTTTGTTATTCGCCATCGATCACCGGAGGCATTTTCAGGCGGTATAGTTTGAGCGACGGACGAGTTTGCTTGATATCGATTATAGGGTGGTTTTGGCGAGAGCAATGCTATTTTTAAGAGGCGACCTTCCTTAAGTTGGAGGTGCTCATTCGGAAAACATGCGCAACAATTGTCGCAGCCTCTGCGAGGAGATCAGATATCGACACAATATTTTCAAGACCTTCTTTTAAGAATTAATTCGAGTAAGGGCGTTATAACTTAAAATCATTGATTATACTGAAAGTTAACCCTTTACCCTTCCGGCGAATATTGATTCATGCCCATCTCGCTATTTAACTATTTCAACCTCTACCGTGTGGTGATCGGCGCCTTACTAATTGGAATGACATTTTCCAACAAGTTCGCTGTCAGTGACTTTCGTGACTTAACGGTATTCCAAAGTCTAGCCGCGAGTTATTTTGTTGTTTCGCTTCTTTCGTTACTCGCCTATCGCTTTCGGTTTGAGGCAAAAAGTAATCAGGTATTTTTTTCGTGCCTGATCGATATAGTTTTTTTGCATGCGCTGTTCTATGCCGGTGAGGGGATTACGGGCGGTCTAAGTAACTTGGTTATCATTTCTGTCGCTGCGTCAAACATCATGCTGCGCGGTGCACCTGCCTACGCCCTTGCAGCGGTCGCCTCGTTGCTATCTCTATCGCTTGAGTTTGATCGTATGATCGAAGGCGTCAGTGTAACGGGGGATGTTGCACGTGCGGGTGTGGCGGGTGCAATCTACTTTGCAGCGGCGTTTATTCTGCAAAACCTCGCTCGACGGATATCCCAAAGTGAGCGGCTCGCGGAAGAGCAGCAGCAAAACATTGCTGAGTTGCAGGCGCTAAACCATCAAATCATTCAGAGTATGCGCACAGGGATTATCGTCTGCGATGCTCAGCTCGACGTACTGGTCTTCAATCAGGCCTGCACCGATCTGATTGGCATGCGTGAGGGTAAAGCCGTTCCGAAAGCGCTCGAACAGCGAATCAGGGCCTGGCGAGACTTACCCTCCATTCGAAGCAAGCCATTTCAAGTGACAGCGGATTTGCCCATGGTTCAGGCTAACTTCTCCAGAATGGAAGATGCAGACAAAGAACATACGCTGATTTTTTTGGAAGATACGCGCCTTGTCACTCAACGCGCGCAACAACTCAAGCTTGCATCGCTGGGTCGACTAACCGCCAGTATTGCGCATGAAGTGCGTAACCCACTTGGGGCCATCAGTCATGCCACGCAACTACTCGTTGAATCTGAGAATTTGGTGCCCGCTGATCGGAAGATGACCGATATTATTCAGCGCCATTGTGCACGAGTAAATGGCATCATCGAGAATACATTAACACTAAGCCGGAGAGGCAAACCTGATGTGCGCGAGATTGAGTTGAAGCCATGGCTAGCCAAAATCATTGCTCAGCTCAAAGATCAAGATGCGTCATATCAGAGAGTATTCTTCATTACAGAGGATGACGATGCTCGCGCTCGTTTTGACTCGTCGCAACTAGAGCAGGTGCTGACGAATCTTATAGGCAATGCGCTCTATCATGGCGCGAAGGTCGATCCAGAGTCGGAGATCGAAATACGATTATCGACTAAACGGGATACAGGGCAGTCCATGATCGAGGTGCTTGATCGGGGTGAGGGTGTCTCGAAGGATGATCAGAAACATTTATTTGAACCTTTCTTTACCACAGAGAGTTCGGGTACTGGGTTAGGCTTATATATTTCGCGAGAGCTTTGTGAGGCAAATCAGGCTAATCTGAATTACTTGCCACGAGAAGGCGGTGGCTCGTGCTTCAGAGTGACCTTTGCGCACCATAATCGTATCGTCTAACGTAGAGTTGGAACAGTTACAGATAGTGCTTAACAAATAGGAAAGAGGGCAGATTGAAAGATATGGCAATACAACGCATTTTGATCATTGATGATGAGCCGGATATTCGCGAATTGCTTCAGATCACCCTCATGCGAATGGGGCTGGATACCCGCAGTGCCGAGTGTTTGAGTGATGCCGAAGAGCTCTTACAAACGGAAGACTTCTCTCTTTGCTTAACAGATATGAATTTGCCTGACGGCAATGGAATTGATTTTGTTCGCATGATGCAAACGCAGTTTAGCGATACGCCTGTGGCAATGATCACCGCCTATGGCAGTATTGAAACAGCCATTGAAGCGTTGAAGGCAGGAGCCTTCGATTTTATCTCTAAGCCCGTTGACCTTGCTCAGCTTCGAAACCTGGTGAGCAGCGCGCTGCGTCTTCAGGAAAGTAGTCAGGTCGCGATTCCAAATGAGACAGAGGATCAGGTCATTCTTTTTGGCGAAAGCCCTGCGCTGAAGAAGCTAAGTACACAGGTTAAAAAGCTCAGCCGGAGTCAGGCGCCAATCTACATAAGCGGGGAATCGGGCAGCGGTAAGGAGCTTGTTGCTCGCGCTATTCACGGTAACGGCGCACGCGCATCCGGACCGTTTATTCCCGTGAACTGTGGCGCGATTCCCTCAGAGCTCATGGAGAGTGAATTCTTTGGTCATCGTAAAGGTAGTTTTAGCGGTGCGCATCAGGATAAAGACGGTCTGTTCAAAGCCGCGGATGGCGGTACCTTGTTTTTAGATGAAGTGGCTGATCTGCCCCTAGATATGCAGGTTAAGTTATTGCGGGCCATTCAGGAGAAGGCGGTCAGGGCTGTGGGTGCGGAAAGTGAGGAACGTGTTGATGTACGTATTCTCAGTGCAACGCACAAAGATCTGCAAGCCTTGGTTGATGCGGGTGAGTTTCGTCAGGATTTGTTTTATCGAATTAACGTGATCAACCTGCAAGTCCCAAGTCTAAGAGAAAGGCAAACCGACATACCGATTCTCGCAGAGCGTTTTTTAAATCAGGTCGCGCAAGAGTGTGATGTCGATGGCGCACGCATAGATTCGGCCGCAATGCAGGCTTTAACTTCATACAGTTTTCCCGGCAATGTGCGTGAACTTGAGAATATTATCGAACGGGCATTTACGCTTTGCGAAGATGAGGTGATTCGTGAGGCCGATTTGCAACTCGAAGACGCGCCAAAGATCGCACCCACAAAGACGCATCGAATTGAGGAAGCCAACAGCACTGACCCTATACCTGAAAGCGGAGCGCCTGCATTGGTTCGTCCAGAAGGCATGCCCTTGGAGGCCTTTCTCGAAGACATTGAGCGTCGAGAAATTGAGAGCGCATTGCAGCAAACAAAATGGAATAGAACGGCAGCCGCTAAAATGCTAGGTATGAGTTTTCGCTCGATGCGGTATCGCTTGAAGAAGCTTGGGTTAGATTAGTGATTCTGATCGTCGTCAGACAAAGAGTTTGAGAAAAAGGCACGATAGTCGCCTTTTTTCACGGTTCGGCCACTTAGGTCATCATGCACCTTCAACCTTCAACCTTCAACCTTCAACCTTCGCCATCCTTCGGCTTGACCAACGAATGACGAAGCGACGCCTTGTACGCTTCTA